>NZ_JBGTZD010000001.1:0-255716 GCF_041807865.1 Moraxella sp. E33BD
AAAGCGAAGTTACACCGCCTTGCGTGGGCAACACTCTAATCCTGCACCACCCCTACGGACGGCAAAGCGTGCGTGAGATTTATGGCAAGGGGTGGGCGGATAGGGTTGGGCTTGTCGTGCGTCATGCTAAACTTGCTTAGCCCAAAGCTCCACCGCCTCCATGATAATGATGTTTTTGGTTTTGCCTGTTTGTTTAGCAAGGTCATCAAGCAGTTCGGCAAATTCTATCGGCACTTTAAAACCAATCGGTTTTACGCCACGGCGTTCATCACTCTCACGCTGAGTTTCGGCACGGCTTTTTGGGGTTTTGACAATCTTAGGCATTTGACAAATCCTTACATTATTGGTAAGATAATCATAAGTTTTAGGAGAAGGCGGTGTGCTTGCCCACCGCCCCAGCCTTTACAGGCTACCTGCCATTAGTAAGCGTTGTTGCTTAGTAGTAGCAGGATGACAATGATAATTAGCTTTACGACTGCCTTCATTGTCTTATCTCCTAAGGTCGCCACCACTTCACAAGGTCGCCACCACTTCACAAGGTCGGTGGCGGATAACCTATCAAGGCTTGGTGCTGCAACACCTTGTCTTGATAAACATATTATAGTTTAAACTACATTAAAAGCCAAGTAATTTATACACTTTTTTTGCAAAAATGTTAAAAATTGTATGAATTATTTGGCTTTTTTGTTATCAAAAAAACAGTGATTTTAACCGCTCATGATTCATCGTGGGCGGTTTTTTATTGGGGAAGATTTAGTCATAAAAAACCCATCTACTTGCATGACATTTTAGCCAAAAAGTTTAGCGGTTATGAGATGGAACGAGTAATTATAAAATATATTCTTTGTCATTATATTGTCATCACATGACAACAAATGGGGCGAGTTATTGGATAAGATGGAGCTAACCCTAGAAAAATCTGAGAATATTGCTATCTGTAATCACCAGATCCACCCTTTGATCCCAATCATTGACCGCCAATCTATCTACCATTTGAAAGTGGTAGCACCAACCGACCTTTAAGCCGTGAAAATTGGCAAAAGTTCTGTCATAAAATCCACCACCCATGCCCAGCCGATGACCCAGCTGATCCACCGCCACCAAAGGACAGATGATGCAGTCCATTTGCTTTGCTGTTAATGATGGCTTTGTCATGGGTTCTTTCATGCCGAGCGTGTGGCGTTTTAAGGGGGTTTTGGTTGGCTGATAAAAACAAGGAGCGAATGTTAGGGGTTTGCCTTGCTTGGTGATGGGCAAGTAGGGCGTAAAGCCATATTTTTGGCAGAACTTCATGATGGGAGCTGTTGGCAATTCGCCAAAATCGTCCAAATACAGCCCAATGTTAGCGTGCTTAGGCAGATGTGGTAATAACTTGGGTAGGTGCAAGCCGGCAAGAAAAGCGAATCTTTGCCGTTGTTTTTGAGTGAGTGCCTTTCGTTGTTTTTTGATGTTTTTTCTGAGTGTGGCGTTGTCCATAGGGCTTCCAATTAACCAAGCTAGGTGTTTAATGATTAAATGATAATAACTAATGATTGAGAATTATTTTTAATGGTGGTATAGTGTTTGGTGAATATACCAAGCACTTATTTTATCTTAAATTCACTTAGAAGGAAAATGCAATGACTGATATGACCAATACTCGCATAGAAAAAGACACGATGGGTGAGATTGCTGTCCCTAGCGATGCTTACTTTGGTGCACAGACTCAACGCAGTCGTGAGAATTTTAAAATCGGTGGTGAAACCTTGCCAGTTCCACTCATTCAAGCAATGGCAACCGTCAAAAAAGCAGCTGCCATAACTAATAGCAATTTAGGTCGTATTGATGGTGATAAGGCGGAGCTGATTGTTAAGGCTTGTGATGAAATTTTATCAGGCGGGCTTATGGATCAATTCCCGCTTGTGGTCTGGCAGACAGGTTCTGGTACGCAGTCTAATATGAACATGAATGAAGTTCTTGCTAATCGTGCCAATGAACTTGTAGGCAGTCCAAAAGGTTTGTATCAGCCGATTCATCCGAACGATGATGTCAATCATGCCCAATCTACTAACGACAGCTTTCCTACTGCCATTCGTGTGGCAAGTGCCATAGAGATTAACCATAAGCTCATTCCTGCCGTTAAATCATTGCGTGAAACCCTTGCTAAAAAATCCGCTGACTTTGCCGATATTGTCAAAATCGGACGCACTCATTTGCAAGATGCCACCCCTTTGACTTTGGGGCAAGAGTTTAGTGGGTATGTGGCACAGCTTGATTTGGCACTTAGTCGCATTGATGATGCTTTAACTGGTCTATATCAGCTGCCACTGGGTGGAACAGCGGTTGGGACGGGGTTAAACAGTCACCCAAAGTACGCTATTGAAGTTGCTCAAACAATCTCTAATTTGACCAAATTGCCCTTTGTTACCGCTCCGAATAAATTTGAGGCACTGGCGGCTCGTGATGCTGAAGTGTTTGCCAGTGGCGCTCTAAAAACTTTGGCCGTCAGCTTGAATAAAATCGCCAATGATATCCGTTGGCTATCCAGTGGCCCTAGATGTGGATTGGGTGAGCTACGCATTCCTGAGAATGAACCTGGATCATCCATCATGCCAGGCAAGGTAAATCCTACCCAATCTGAAGCGATGACGATGGTGTGCTGTCAAGTGATTGGTAATGACACAACCATCTCGATGGCTGGAGCAAGTGGCAATTTTGAACTTAATGTCTATATGCCAGTGATTGGTTATAATTTATTGCAATCCATTCGTCTGCTAAGTGATGGCATTAATAGTTTTAATGATAACTGTGCAATAGGTATTGAGCCAAATCACGAGAAGATTGATTATTTCTTGCATCATTCGCTCATGCTTGTTACGGCACTGAACCGCAAAATCGGCTACGAAAATGCAGCCAAAGTTGCAAAAACTGCCTATAAAAATGACAAATCGCTAAAAGAGACCGCCATTGAGTTGGGTTTATTGACAAGCGAAGAGTTTGATGAGATTGTTCGTCCAGAACAGATGGTCTCGCCAAAATAATTTTTCATTTGATGTCTGAAAATAAGGGTTGGTAACGACCCTTATTTTATTTTGGTATTTTAATTCAATGACTCATTTATAAATGGAATGATAGTAAGGTGGCAATATAACCAATAAAGCATCATCAATAACGGTCTATTTTTCTATATTTTGTCATGCTATCTTGAAAAGTTGGGTAAATTTAGCGATAATGAAACATTTTGTTTTTCGTCATTATTTATCCTAAAATTCTTTAATAGCATCTTTTATATAACAATAACGCCATGACCGATCAATCCCCAAATAACAGCCATAGCCGAACAACTATTCAAAAGCCCATAAGACAATCAAAACGAAAGTCCAAACGCAGTCAAGATGACATCATGGCAAATAAATTTTTACGCACGACTTTCGCCACCGCTAAAAAACCCATGATGATGGTATGGCTACTGGATGTGGCAAGCGTATTGGTGTTTGTGGTGCAGTCGTATGAATTGATGGTGTTGTTTGGTGGCTGGTTTGATGTTTTTGTGCATGATGTGCCATATCGGGCAAGGGGGCTTTGGACGAGTTTGGCGGTGCTACTTGGTTGTATGCTGATACGCATTGGGCTTGGTTATATCAAAGATGTTGTGCTGACAAATATTGGTATTGATATTGCTGGGCGTGTGCGAGCAAGGCTGTTTGATAAGTTAGGTAAATTGGGACAAGCCAGACGCTACTTTGGTTCTGATGGGGCGTTATCAAGCAAAATCATTGATGAACCTGACCGTCTGGTTGGTTACGCTCGTTTTAATGTCCAAAAGATGACTGCCATAGCTACGCCCATCATACTGGCAGGATGTGTGGCGTATTATAACTTGACAGCGGCAGTGATACTGCTTGCCACTGCACCGCTTGTACCGATTTTTATGATGCTGATTGGCATAGCAACTGCTCGCAAGAGTCGTGAGCAGATGGATGCTTTAGCACAGCTTGGCGGTCGGTTCTTGGATTGGATTCGTGGGGTGAATACACTTTCACGACTTGGTGTGGTAGATATTGCAACATCAGACCTTGAACGAAGCTCGGACAACTATCGCAAGCGGACGATGGAAGTGCTAAAGATTGCTTTTTTAAACAGTGCAGTGCTTGAGTTTTTATCGGCTTTATCAACCGCTTTGGTTGCCATGTATTTGGGCTTTGGTTTGATGGGTGTGCTGCCATGGGCTAAAGGGCAGGTGCTGACCAGTTATGGCGAAGCATTGTTTATCTTGCTACTTGTCCCTGAATTTTATGCTCCGCTTCGCAGATTGGGGGCGGAATATCATGTGAAAGGTCAAGCGGTAGCGTGTGCTAAGGCGATTGCTCCTATATTGAATTTTAAGGTAAAACAAATCGGTGGTACTCCTTTTATCTTTGATTCATCTCCTGCTTTTGAATTA
This sequence comes from Moraxella sp. E33BD, assembly GCF_041807865.1. NCBI lineage: Bacteria > Pseudomonadati > Pseudomonadota > Gammaproteobacteria > Moraxellales > Moraxellaceae > Moraxella > Moraxella sp. E33BD. The sequence continues at coordinate 4,424 of NZ_JBGTZD010000001.1, forward strand.
AAAAATGTGCAAGTCTTTGGTGATGATGGTCGAGTGAGACTTTCGCCAACTACGCTGACCTGTCAGGCAGGTCAATGCACAGCGTTCATGGGTGAAAGTGGTGTGGGTAAATCTACGATTTTGCAAATTTTATTGGGTTTTGGCGATTTTGAGGGCGATATTATTATTCATGCTGATGGTAAGTCGGTACGCTATGATGACATAGATGTGGCTACACTACGAGAACAATTTGGTTATCTGTCGCAGACCGTGCCACTGTTGCCGATGAGTATTGCAGATAACTTACGCCTAGCCAAGCCTGATGCTTGTGATGATGAGTTGGTGTCAGTGTTGCAGGCGGTCGGTCTAAAAGAGGTGATTGATGGGTTGCCTAGCGGTATTCATACCATGCTTAGCGAGCGTGGCGGTGGTCTATCAGGTGGTCAGGGTCAGCGTATTGCCATCGCTCAGTTGTTACTTCAAGATGCCAAAGTATGGCTACTTGATGAACCAACCGAGCACCTAGATGGCGAGACAGCAGGGTATATCAAGGCGTTACTTAGCCATATTAGTAAGGATAAAACCGTGATTTGGGTAACGCATGATAAGGCAGGTGTGGCATTTGATGAGGTGTGTTATTTAGGCAAGGATAACAATCAGGATTTGGTTAATGGAGAGGCACCATGAGAGGGCAAAATGATAAGTTTCGCCTAAGACAGCTTTTGTTAAGTCAAAAGTTATTGTGGAGCATTGCATGGTTTTTGGGCATTGCAACTGTTCTGTCTGTATTGGGCTTGGTGATGCTCTCAGGATGGTTTATTACGATGGCAGGTGTGGCAGGTGTGCTTGCTCTTGGTACAACCTTTAATTATCTGATACCATCTGTGATGATTCGTGGTTTTGCCATCGTGCGCACTTTTGCTCGTTATGGTGATTTGATGGTGTCGCATCATGCGGTATTTGGTCTATTAAAAGAACTAAGGGTGAGATTTTTTGCTCGTTGGGCAAGTCTGCCACTGTCAGTTCGTATGAATAGACAAGATGTTCAAAGTAGTAGCGAGACCATGCAACGGCTCGTGCGAGATATTGATACACTTGATGAATTACCACTACGGCTGATTTCGCCATTTATTGTGGCCACTTTGGCGGTTGGTGTATTATCGGTGTTGATACTTTTGGTGTTACCAACGGCATTATTTACCGTGCTGTGTCTGCTAGCATCTTTGCTTGTGGCACTTTGGACGCTAAAACAAGGGGTAAGGCTAGCAGAGCGTGAAAGTATACTATTAACCCAAAAAAAGAGTAAGCTATTAGATACTTTGCCTGCTTTAACCGCACTATTGACATGGAATAGGTGGCAAGAGCAAGTAGCGACTTTGTCGGCACAAGATGAAGCATACGCCCAAACCACACGCCAAGCCATGCGATTAAGATGCAACCGTCAAGCACTCATTCAAGTCATCATCGCCATTGCTTCGGTTGCACTGCTGATGGTGGCAGGCAGTCTGTTTGATGGTCAGGCTAAATCATTTGTCATACAGTCACTAAGCAATCAAGCCTTAACTCCAACTCCTGCTGTTGTTCTGGCACTGCTACTTGGTTTACTAGGTCTGATAGAAATCTTGCTCGGACTAGTTGGCGAGCCATTGGCTTGGGGTAGAAGCCTGCTTGCTAAAACTCGCATTAACACCTTGATTGATGGTGAGTCAATTCCCCAAGAGCAGTCAATAGCCGGCACGCCCACGATTCATCTGCATGGTGTATCCGTAAAAATGCCAAAAGGGCTGATGGCTACAACCAACATCAATGGCATATTAACTCCCACTAAGCCAACACTCATTGTTGGTGCATCAGGTGCAGGTAAATCCACTTTGCTTGGTACATTGGCAGGAGAGATTGCTCGTGTTGGTGGTGAAATTTTGGTTAATGGTGTGGATATTGATGCGGTGGATTTTGGTAGCTCTCTTGGCTATTTGGGGCAGAATGTCGATATCTTTGATCAAACATTAGCGGATAATCTACGACTGGGTAAGCCATCTGCAAATGACGATGAACTGTGGTCGGTGTTAGATAAGGTGGGACTGCTTGACTGGGCAAAATCCCAACCAAAAGGGCTAGATACTCCGCTTGGCGAATATGGCACGGCAATTTCTGGCGGTCAAGGCAGGCGTGTGGCTTTGGCACGGCTACTACTTGCTCCAAAGGCGGTGCTGTTACTTGATGAACCATTTGCAGGGCTTGATCAAAGTACTCGCCAAACAGTTTGGCATAGCCTTGTTCAGTTACAAACTGATGGGCAGATTGGCGTACTTGCCATTGCTACGCATCAGATTGGCGATGAAATGAGTGATGTCAATATCATGAAAGTCGGTCAATAATAGATGGATTGACCAAGTGCGTTTAATCCAATAGACTGACCAGTCATGGGCTTGAAAAACCAGTCTGTCTTTAAGCCACACCCCAAAGCTAGAACTCTGGCTTTGGGGTATTTTCTTAGTAAGTATGAAGTAGGCTTTTAGCCGTCTGTGATGGAAAAGTCGTGTGTCATGGCATAATCAAACTGCCAAAATCTCTACAATCATCAATCCTTCTTGTCGTCATCTGGGTTTGGATTGTCTTGTTCGGTGATGATAGGAGTGTTAGGATCGCCAAAACTTAAAATCTCAGCGAAGTTTGGCTCAATGTATAAAGACAGCTGCTGCTTTTCTAGAACGCCTTGATTTACCTGTACTTTTTTAATAGCGTTCATGACAAGTTCACTGTTTTTTAGCCATCGTCCGATTTCTAAATAGACGATATTGCCTTTGTATTCAACGAATGGCACTTGTTTAATTTTAATATTATTTAAAATGACAGGTAGCGGGTCTTTTCTGAAGATCGCACGGTAGCTATTTAGGGCAAATTTTGCCAAAGGTGCTTGCCACCATTTTTTACTGTGTAGTTCTAATACATCGGTATCGCCAGTCTGGCGTAGCACCAGTCGTTGAGTGTGTTTGTCTAGTTGCAAATGCACCAATTCAAAATTGCTAGCGAGACTGGCAAATATCCCTTGAACATGAACCGTGGTATATAGTCGCAACCAACCATCGTGAACATCAAGTCTTAAATCGTGCACCATATCAACATTTTTAACGACATAGGTAAATAGTGCATCGTTGATTTGATTTTGACTGATGGGTATTTTAATCTCATCAATAAATTGGCTAGTAGCGTTAGCATAAGTGTGCTTTAGGTTACTTAGGGTTTGTTGCCAACTGATAAAAATATCTTCAATCAGTCTATCGCCGTCAAAACCGCTAATCTGAGCAAAATTCTCTAGCGTGGATTGTGGTTTTTGTGAAGCGTTATCTGATGAGTGGTTAAAAGTGTGTTCTTGTTGCATCATGTCAAATCAGGATTAAAATTTTAACCATTGTAACAAATTTTTTGCGTTATTAGCAAAAAATATTAATAAACCATTGTTCTTTTTGGGTGGATTGGCTAATAAAAATTCGCCAGTATTTAACCTAAGTGTGATTAAATTTAGCCAATCTACCCCCAATTTTGTTTTACTATAAACCCAAAAAGTCCACCACAAATTCGCTATTTGGGCGAGCAAATAGTTCATCAGGCGTGCCAATTTGCTCAACCACACCGTGATTCATGATGATGATTTTATCAGAGATGGCGATTGCTTCTTCTTGGTCATGTGTTACCATGATGGAAGTGATGCCGATGTCTTTTTGAATTTGTTTAAGTGAAGTACGCAGTTCTTTACGCACTTTGGCGTCTAATGCCCCAAAAGGTTCATCGAGTAGTAATAGTTTGGGTGATGTTGCTAAGGCTCGTGCCAAAGCAATACGCTGACGCTGACCGCCTGATAGTTCGTGTGGATAACGGTCTTTGGTATGACCAAGTTGCACCAATTCTAAAAGCTCTGCCACTCGTGCATCAATGTTAGCGGTACTTGGTCTGTTTTTTAGTAAAGTAAGACCAAAGGCAATGTTTTGGGCAACGGTTTTGTGGCGAAATAGGGCGTAGTTTTGAAACACAAAGCCAATGCCACGCTTTTGTACGGGCAGGTTGGTAACATTGATGTCATCAAACCATATGTCTCCTAAATCCGCCGTCTCAAGACCTGCGATGATGCGAAGCAGTGTGGTTTTTCCGCAGCCAGATGGTCCTAGTAGAGTAGTCAGTTCGCCTGTATTAACGGTAAAGTTGATGTTATTTAAAGCGGTAAAACTGCCAAATTGTTTGTAGATGTTTTTAATATCAATGCTCATATTTTTTCCAGTGCAAGTTAATATCTAATGTCTATCATGGGGCAGGTTGGTTTTATGTAGCTTTCTTGCGAGCCATGATATTTTGTACCGCCAAAGTAATCAAAGCAAGTAAGGCTAGCAGGCTTGACATGGCAAAAGCGGTCGTAAAAGCGTATTCGTTATAAGCGATTTCAATCAGTAATGGCATGGTATTGGTCTGACCACGAATGTGTCCAGAGACTACTGATACCGCACCAAACTCCCCCATTGCACGAGCATTAGTCAAAATGATTCCGTAGAGCAATGCCCATTTGATGTTTGGTAGGGTGATGTGCCAAAACATCTGCCAACCATTAGCACCTAAGGTTAGGGCAGCTTCTTCTTCGCTGTCGCCAATGGATTGCATAAGCGGTATGATTTCTCGTGCAATAAAAGGAAAGGTAACAAATAGCGTGGCAAGCACGATTCCTGTTGTGGCAAAGATGATTTTAATGCCCATGCTTTCAAAAAATCCCCCAATTAGTGTATTTGCCCCAAACAGTAGTACAAACATAAGACCTGCCACAACAGGAGAGACGGCAAAAGGTAGGTCAAGTAGGGTGGTGATGATAAATTTACCACGAAATTTGTGCCGTGTGATGAGATAGGCGAGTGCCACCCCAATGATGATGTTGACGGGTAGGACGATGGCAGTGGTCATGAGTGTCAGCTTGATGGCGTGCAGAGCATCTGGGTCGGATAGTGCAATAACATATGCTTCCCAACCTTCTTTTAGGGCTTCATAAAATACTGTAATGAGTGGTATCACTAGCATAATGGTCATAAAGCCAACCGCAAAAGCAATAAGCAGCCATTTCATCCATGTGGCATCTTTGGTGGCAGGGTGGGCTTGATAGTCGTAGGTGGATTGGCTTGCCATGTCGTTTTTCCAATTTTTGCTTAAATGATGATGCTTTATCGTGTTTGCTGATTTACTTTAATGAATTAAGGGGTATTTGATGAGCTGTCTTAATTGGTTTTTGCCCCAAGTTTGGCAGAAAGTTTCCATTGAGTAAAGTTGATCGCAAGCAATACAACCATGGAGACCAGTAGCATAAAGAGTGCTGCGCATGATGCCCCTGCTACATCAAACTGCTCTAATTTTGAGACGATGATGAGTGGTAGGATTTCAGATTTCATGGGGATATTACCTGCAATAAAAATCACCGAACCGTATTCGCCTGTAGCACGAGCAAACATCATACCTGCACCGATTAGCATGGCAGGAGCAATCTCAGGTAAGATGACCTTTGTAAAAGTTGTCAGGCGATTTGCTCCCATCACAGCCGCCGCTTCTTCAAATTCAACCGACATCTCGGCAATTACGGGCTGTACTGCACGCACAATAAAAGGAAAACTCACCACAATCAGGGCAAGCCATATGCCTATTGGGGTAAAGGCAATGCGAATAGGCTCTCCTGTTAAAGCCATGCCTATTTTGGTAAACCATTGTCCAAAAAACCCATTGGGAGCATAAAGTGTGGCAAGAGCGATGCCTGTTACAGCGGTTGGTAGAGCAAAGGGTAAATCTACCAAAGCATTGATGAGCGATTTGCCCCAAAAATCATAGCGTACCAGCACCCAAGCAATCAGTGTGCCAAAGACAAGGTTGGTCAAGGTCGCTAAAATTGCCATAGATAGCGATAATTTAATGGCAGCAAAGACTTGTGGTTCTTTGATGGTGTCAATGATTTCACCAAACCCCATGTTGAGTGTCGTAAAAATCATCATTACAAAAGGCAATACCACAAGTAACGATAGCGAAAACACACTCACTCCCAAACTTAGTCCAAAAAATGGCATGATGCGTCTTTATTTGTTTTTTGGTTGGTGTATGACTGATGCTGTCATGACTGCTGTCTTTTTATAAAAATTTGAGTGTATTGTAAAATATTGATGGCGTTATGCTATGGTTAATATGGAATATGCTTTTTCCTTTTTGGAATGATTGAGTGTTGATTTGATTTGGGCAAATGACCAATGCGATTTAATGATTTATTTTTATTGTATAGATATGACATTTGACAAACTCAAGATACTGATGAACTTAGGCGGTCTAAAAAAAGATAAGCTCACCATAAAAAGCGAGCTTGTCATCAGCGTATTGGGGCTAATTATTTATTGGCTTTGACTACTTCGCCTGTAGCACCGACTGCCAATTTGTCATAAATACCGCCTTCTTTAAAGTAGGTATCCATAATAAATTTCCAATCGCCAAACACATTATTTGGGAAAAAAGTCTGCATGGTTGGGAATCTATCTTGATATTTAGCCAAAATATCGGGGTTGCTTGGGCGTAAGAAGTATTTCACTGCAAGCTCTTGACCTGCATCGCTGTATAGGTAGTTTAGGTACTCTTTGGCGACTTCAGTTGTGCCTTTCTTTTCAGCGATGGCATTGACGACCGCCACAGGGTTTTCGGCATTGACGGTGTAGCTTGGATAGATGATTTGCACATTGCCGAATTTTTCTTTGATGACATGAGCTTCGTTTTCAAAGGTGATGAGTACATCGCCAATTTGTCGCTGGGCAAAAGTTGTGGTCGCTGCTCGTCCGCCATTATCAAATACTTTGACATTACTCAACAGACCCTTAACAAGCTCTTGGGTCTTGACTTCGTCTTTATTAAAGGTGTGCAAACCATAGCCATAAGCACCTAAAAAGGCATAACGACCATTACCTGTAGTTTTTGGGTTGGCGATGACGATTTCTTTGCCTTGTGTGGCTAGGTCTGGCCAGTCTTTAATGCCCTTAGGGTTGCCATCTCGTACAATAAAGACAATGGTACTGGTAAATGGAATAGCGTTATTTGGGAAATTTTGACGCCATTTGCTATCAACAAGCTGACTGTCAGCAAGTAGCTCAACATCAGAGCCTTGATTCATGGTAACCACATCAGCTTCAAGACCGTTTTTAACCGATAGGGCTTGTTTGCTAGAACCGCCGTGAGATTGCTTGATATCAATGCTAGCATTGGGATTGATGCTCTTGTAATGCTCAATAAACAAGGGATTATAGTCTTTATAAAAATCTCTTGCCACATCATAAGAGACATTCAAAAGCTCAATCTTGGTGTCTGTTGTCTTAGCGGTGGTGTTTTCTTTGTCTTGATTGCTACCGCAGGCGGTTAGGGTAAGGGTGGCAATGGTAAGCGTTAGGGGGAGTAGTTGTTTTTTCATGAATTGTTCCAATTTGTTAAACAGGTAAATCATTATATGATAGTTGCGTGCAAATGATTAAGTGCAAAAATACAAATTATTATTCCATTTTAGAATTAGTGGACTAATAAGAGATGGTAATACACTTATTTATTTGGAGCATAATGGGTTTTTAATAAAGAGTGGGTTATTTTTGATTTTATACTGCTTTTTTGGGTACTTAACAGATTTTTAGCTGAAAAAAGGAAGCGACAAAGCCAGACGAGCTTAAAACTTAGATAAATGCACCATAACCAAAACTGTGTTATAATGTGAGGATTTAGGAAAATTTTTATCATGAATAACGAGACCACCTTAATAGATGCACCCCATGGCGTATTAGAAGTAGATGCTATCTGGCAAAAGGGATACCGACAACCGACAGATACGCTTGCTTTACTATGCCACCCAAATCCAATAGATGGCGGTACGATGATGAACAAGGTGGTAAGCACCATGTATCGATTTTGTCGTGATGCTAATATGGATGTGGTGCGTTTTAATTATCGTGGCGTAGGTCGCTCATCAGGTGTATCAGAATATGGCGATGGCGAATTTATGGATGCACAGACGGTATTAAAATGGGCGATGAGCCGTACGAATGCTAGAGTGCTTTGGCTTGGTGGTTTTTCTTTTGGGGGCTTTATTGCTTGTCGTATGGCGGATTTGCTTGATGAGCATCAGCGGACGGGCGGTGTCTTTGAGTCATTACGCCTTGATAATCTGGCTTTAATTGCCCCATCGGTTGTGCGTAATGATGCAAGTCGTCTGACGATTAACGCTGGTCATGCCTTTGTTATTTATGGTGATAACGATGGGCTTGTTGCACCTGCTTTGTTACATCAATTTGCTGTTCATCGTGGCTTTAATCAGGCGATTATTGCAGGTGCTGGTCATCTTTTTCATGGCAAGCTGACCGACCTAAAGCAAGCCTTAATCCAAAATACCAAACCATCTAAGTTGTATTAAGTCATGAGTATGTACAATATTTTGGGTTTTATATTTTATCTATCATTGCAAGTTAAGTTTTAAGGATAATCATGAGCAATCAAACGCCCCTTGAGCGTTATCATGCGGCATTGGCAACAGGTAATTTTAGCGAAGATGAAGTGCAACGCCAAGCCATGACCTATTTGGATAACCTATATCACGAGCTTATTACGGCTGATGGTGCTACCAAGCAAGGGTTTTTTGCTAGCTTATTTAAATCTAAGCCAACCCCCCCAAAAGGGCTTTATATGTGGGGTGGTGTCGGTCGTGGTAAAACATGGATGATGGATATGTTTTATGAAAGTTTGCCCATCAAACGCAAGATGCGTATGCATTTTCATCACTTCATGCAGCGTGTACAGTCTGAACTGGTCAAGCTACAAGGGCAGACCGATCCATTGCAGAAGGTGGCAGACATCATTCATTCAGAAGCAGTCGTCATCTGTTTTGATGAATTCTTTGTTTCTAATGTATCTGATGCGATGATCTTAGGAGATTTATTTACCATGCTATTTGAGCGTGGCATCACTTTGGTGGCGACATCAAACATTGAGCCATCAGGACTGTACAAGAACGGCATTCATCGTAACCGCTTTTTACCTGCCATTGCTCAAGTTGAGAAAAATAATACCGTCATGAATATTGACATCGGCGTTGATTATCGTTTAAGGTTATTAAAACAGGCCAAACTATACAGTTATCCTTTGACGGACGACACCAAAGACTGGCTATCTGAGCGATTTGATTCCTTGTCGGCAGGACAATCAATCACAACCGCTCCCATTGTGGTGGCAGGGCGTGAGATAGAGATTGTTAAGCGAACCGAAACTATTTTGTTGGCTGATTTTCGTGCTTTGTGTATGCAGCCTCGCTCTGCAGCGGATTTTATTGAGATTGCCAATGATTTTGATACGGTGATGGTGGACAATGTTCCTGCTTTGACAGATACACTGATGGATCCTGTCAGACGCTTTATTTATTTGGTGGATGAATTTTATGACCGCCGTGTCAAACTGTTGGTGCGTGCCGATCAATCCATCTTGGAGTTATATCAAGGGCAAAAACTTGCCTTTGAGATTGAACGCACTCGTTCACGCCTACTTGAGATGCAGTCAGAAGACTATCTTGCCGAAGAGCATCGTGTGGAATAATATGAATGCAACAAGGATAAGTAATGAAATACGATACCCTAATCAACCCCATCACTGATGTCATGCAAGCTCGCCGTAGCATTGGCAAACTCATCTTACCCATGCCAAGTGATGATGAGCTTGCCCATGTCTTACGGGCGGCTGTAACCGCTCCTGACCATATGCAACTAAAGCCTTGGCGTCTGACCGTGATGACAGGTGATGCATTGGTGGCGTTTGGTCGGGCGTTGCTACAGGCAGGTGAAGAAGCATCTAAAGAGCCACTTGATGATACCGCCAAGCAAAAACTATTAAATATGCCACTAAGAGCACCAATGATCATCACGGTTGCTACCGATATCAAAAAACATGAAAAAGTACCATCTTTTGAGCAGTTACTAAGTACAGGAGCATTGGTTCAAAATATGTTGCTTGCTTTTGAGTCGTTGGGTTATCGTACCGTATGGCGTACAGGTCCGCTTTGTAATGAACCTGCTGTTAAGGCGTATTTTAAGGTGGCGGATAAAGATATGATTTGTGGTTTTGTGTATGTGGGTTCTAGTGATATTAAAGTGCCTGCTCGAGAAGCCATTGATTTTGATGAATTGACTGAGTTTAGACATTGATGTTTATGTGCTGTATGGCTGTTGCCATTACTACCACAAATAAAGGCTTAATTTATGAAATTACCAAAACCAATAAGCGGCACAACGGTAAAACAAATTGTCAATGCGGCAAGTAGTGGCATTGATGATGCAATACACGCCATCAAAGATGTAGGTCTTGAAAATACACCCATCATCGCAAATATTGCACAATTAGCACGGATTGGCAAGAAAAAGAATCTAACAGCACCAATAGATGAACAAAAAACATCTCGCACCAATGCCTTAAGACTGGTGTTTTTAGGGGGTGGTAGTTTTGGTACGGCGATGGCGAACATGGCGGCACGCAACGGCTGTGATGCTACGCTATGGGTGCGTGATAAGGCTGCTGTCAAGGCAATGAAAAAAACCCGCATCAACAAAAAATACCTACCTAATCATAAGCTAGACGATGCTTTAAAATTCAGCCATGACCTAGAATCTGTGGTCAAGGGTAAAGATATTATCTTTGTGGCAGTGCCAAGCTCGGCATTTCGTGAGATGTTGACACAAATCAAGCCGTTCATCACACATCAAGCAGTGATATCCTTGACCAAAGGAATGGAAAAACAGACCTTTGCCATGATGAGCGATATCATTCAACAAGTGCTACCACAGGTCAATTATGGTGTGATGAGTGGTCCAAATTTAGCCCTTGAAATCATGGACAATATGCCATCAGCGACTGTCATCGCATCACCATCAGAGCTGTTGCGCACAGCGGTGCAAGAGGCATTGCATAGTGCATTTTTTCGGGTGTTTGCATCTGATGATGTTAAGGGTGTGGAGCTTGGCGGCACCTTAAAAAACATTTATGCCATTGCCATGGGTATGGCAGCTGCCTATGATGTGGGCGATAACACTAGAGCCATGTTATTAACTCGTGCATTGGCGGAGATGAGCCGATTTGGGGTGGCGATGGGAGCTAATCCTTTGACCTTCTTGGGGTTGTCAGGTGTTGGCGATCTGTATGCAACCTGTAATTCAGTGCTGAGTCGTAACTATCGTATTGGCAATATGTTGGGCAAAGGCACAAGTTTGAATAATGCCGCAAAAAAACTCGGACAAACTGCAGAAGGGGTGAATACCATCTTGCAAGTGCATGAGCGTGCTAAAGCAATGGGTGTGTATATGCCCATCACGCACGCTCTGCATGCCGTATTATATGAAGATAAAGCTCCGCTGGGTGTGGCGTTGAACTTGATGGAGACAGGCTTTAGAAGTGATGTGGAGTTTGTCATGCCACATGATGAGAGTAATCAGCGATTAAGCCAAGAGTTTAGTGAAGTGCTAAGAACCAGTAAAGATGCCAAACCAAGCACGCTAAGTGGTGTTAATAAAGAAGCAGAAGGCAAGTAATGACAATGAAATTAATTTTTGTTCGACATGGGCAGGCTGTGCCACATCATGATGATGCAGGGCGTGATTTAACTGATTTTGGCAGACAGCAAGCCAAGCAAACGGCAGAGTTTTTGGTCGGCGAAGGTTTGATTGATGTTATTATTACAAGCCCTTATAATCGTGCCAACCAAACTGCGAGCATTATTTTTGATGAGCTTGTGGTAGCAGGTCAAGAGCCTGATTTTATCACGGTCAATCGCATCACCCCTGATGACAATCCAAAGATTGGAATAAATGATATTGAGTACGCCCTTCATCATAAATATGGTACCCAGATGGACGGTTTAACCGTTGCCATCGTATGCCATATGCCAATTGTGGCACACATGACAGCAATCCTTGAAGGGGATTGTCCTAGTCATTTTGAACTGGCAGAATGCCGAGTGTTACAAGCAGAAATCATTGCAGAAGGGCTAGCACATCAGATAAGAAGATTTGTGCCGATACAGCCTGAATGATTTGTATGTTATTTTGACTTAAAAAATTTAAAATCCTCTTGCATATTTTAAATTATTAAGTATAATAATGGCTTGGCTTCATCGGTAGCTTCGCAACTATGTACTATGAACCCCGCCAGGACCGGAAGGTAGCAACGGTAGTAGATACAAAGTGTGCCGAAGATGTGCTGATGAAGTCATTTTTTTATTTAAAATTAAGCTAGGTCCATAATTTTATTCGTTACTTTTTAATGAGTTAAAATCTTATGGCTACTTACCAAGCATTTATTTTTTATCCAATAGGTGTGATATGACGATAGTCGACCCCAAGCTGGCACAAAAACAAGCTGCTGCCAAAGCTGCCCTAAACTATATTCAAGATGGTATGATTTTAGGCGTGGGTACAGGCAGTACGGTAAATTGCTTAATTGAGCTTTTGCCACAAGTCAAACTAAAAGGTGCGGTATCGTCATCTAGGGTTACCGAAGAAAAACTTGCGACACTCGGTATTGAGATTTTTGATTTAAATACGGTTGGCGAGCTTGATTTGTACATTGATGGTGCAGATGAAATTGATGCTCAGGGTAACATGATTAAAGGTGGTGGCGGTGCTTTGACTCGTGAGAAGATTGTCGCTGCTGCTTCTAAGTCGTTTGTGTGCATGGTTGATGAGTCAAAAATTGTACAAAAGCTGGGTAAATTCCCCGTTGCCATAGAAGTGTTGCCACAGGCTCGTTCCTATGTCGCCAGAGAGCTTGTCAAGTTGGGTGGCGACCCTGTATATCGTGAAGGTTTTGTTACTGATTATGGTAATGTCATTTTAGATACTTATGATTTGGATATTGCATCGCCAGTACAGCTAGAAGAAGCGTTAAACAACATTGTTGGTGTGGTCTGTAACGGCATATTTGCCCACCAATCTGCCAACATCATGCTAAAAGCATCAGATGCGAGCGTTGAGACCGTCAGCTTCTAACCAATCAAAAGATACTTTTAGTAAAGAAATTCCCAAATAACAAAAAACCCATTTTGATGGGTTTTTTGTTATTTAAGGGCTAAGCATAAGCATTCACTTGATTGGTATAGCATTGAGTGGGGCATTTTCTGCATTGTTGATGAGTGATAAAGGTGTTATGATTTAGATTTGCCTTACCCCCCCCTTCCGATAGACCATCAATAAATGACAACAAAACCGCTTTTATTAGAATGACATCATAATAACCAGTCTATTGGCATTATTGCCATCAATGCCACGCCTGCTCGGTCTTTTAGGCTCATGTTGGGTTCATTGGTATAAACAGTGTATTTACCATCTTCTAAGGTGTGCCACTCTAGCGTATTTTGTTTGGTCAGTACAACTTTATAGGCTTGGCTTAGGATTTTTTGATTTTGTAGGGCGTTATGTAGCTGCATTGCCAATCTTTCATCATAAATCAGCACACCAAGCTCGGTGTTAATGTTTGCCGAGCGAGGGTCAATATTGTATGAGCCGATAAATACCTGCTCATCATCGATGGCAAAGGCTTTGGCGTGTAAACTGGTTATGGTGATTTGTTTGGTACGCCAAAATTTATTGTCATTCTGTTTGGTATTGATGGCAGTGGATTTTATTTCATACAGATTAATCCCTGCTGCAAGTAAATCGTGTCGCCAATGTCCATACCCTGCATGTACTACCCCTACATCGGAGGCATCAAAAGAATTGGTCAAAATGTTAATTTTTACACCACTTCTTGCCAATCGTCTAAGCGTTAGCACCCCATCTTTGGTGGGTACAAAGTATGATGAGATGATACTGATGCGTTTATTGGGATGACCGAGCTTATGTTGTAGTAAACTGACCAAATGCTCGTCCAGTAATGCACTTTTATCTAGCTTGCCCACATCATCAACCAAAAATTCAATGTCAGCCCAACGAAAAGCAATGGTCTGGGTAAATGGGTTTGTGCGGGAATTGGTGTCATCGGTCATATCATCTTCAATGAGGTCAGACAGCTTTTTTGGCGAAGGTTTGACCAGTGTGCGTATGTCATAGCTTAATGGCGATGACCAATATTGCTCAAAACTTTGATTGATGTCTTTCACCACAGAACCTGCTAGCAGTACATCTAAGTCGGCAAAGTTGTTATTTTTGTGATGATTTAGGTATTCTTTGCCAATATTGCGACCACCGATGATACTAAGCTCATTATCAAAAGTCATGCTTTTGTTGTGCATACGGCGATTGATTCGAGTAGGGTTGGTCAAAAAGTCGATGGCTTTGAATCGGCGATGAGCAAAAGGATTGCTAAGTCTGACGGCGACATTGGGGTGTTGATCAAATGCTAGTAGTAATTCATCAAGCGTAGGCGAGCTATTAAAGTCATCAAGCAATAGCCGTACAACGACCCCACGCTCTGCTGCCTGCCATAACTCTTTTATCATTTTGCGTCCTGCTTTATCATTGTGCCAAATGTAATATTGGATATCAATGGTGGATTTTGCCATCTTGGTTAATGAGCTACGAGCATCTAGAGCATCTGCACCTGTGGCTATCGGATAGTAGCCTGATGGTGGGTTATTTTGCTGATAATTGATAAGGTGTTTAAAAGTGCTATGTGGCGTTGAATGACCACTGTCAGTATTTGCCAAAAAGGTTGGTTGACGGCTGTGTGCTTTTTGGGTGAGTTGGGTGCTTTTATTCAGGTGAGCGTTGCTTGGCAGGGTTTGGCAGGCGGTCATACTCACGCTAAGAGTAAGTAGCGATACCAACGAGCAGATGGAAAAACTAGAATTGAGCATGGCAGGTCTGGCTATCTGGCGGCTATAAAATTGCCTATACTATAAAAAATATTTCAGCACTGATGAATAAATATTGTAAATACAAAAAAGACCAAAATCAATTTGTTGTTTATTTTGCTGTTATCTTGGGGTGTACTGACGATTGATTTGAATAAAACTGTGCAAAAAAGAGCAAGGCACACCCCAAAAGCTGACTGTGGGTGTGGCTGACTTGATTGCACGACTTAAGATAAAAGCGTTGTTAATAGCAATTCTAGCTTGGCTATTAACAAGGTGGTGTCAGCATCGCTTAGGTTAAGGGCGGGCAGTAGGCGTATGACATTGCCACCAGTAACATTGATGATGAGTTGGTGGGCATCTCGTGCGATGTCTACCAACTGACTACAATTAATGCCATCTGGCAAGACGATGCCAATCATCATGCCAAGACCTCGCAGTTGTACGCCTTGATGAGAGAATTTTTTGTTGATGGCACATCTGATGGCATCGCCTTGTTTTTTGGCATTGTCAAGTACGGCATCGGTCAGTTCATCATACACAGCACAGACAATGCGGCTGCCAAGTGGCGTGCCACCATAAGTAGAGCCATGCGAACCATACCCAAAAAGTCCAACAGCACGACCTGCCACCATGCACGCACCCACAGGAAAGCCATTGCCTAGACCTTTTGCGGTGGTCAGAACATTAGGGCGGATACTGGTGTATTGATAAGCAAAATATTTGCCTGTACGACCATTGCCTGTTTGCACTTCATCAAGCATCAACAGCCAGTTGTTACGCTCACAGATACTAGACAATGCCTCAAGATAACCATCAGGTGGCGTATGCAACCCTCCTTCACCTTGAATTGGTTCAACCAATACCGCACAAATATCCTTATCATCGCTTAGGGCAGATACGGCAGCAGCATCGCCAAATGGCACACGAATAAAGTCATCTTCTAGGGTATAAAATCCTTCTCGTGCTTTGGGGTTGGCAGTGGCGGTAACGGTCAGTAAAGTGCGACCATGAAAGGCATTGGTCATGACGATTATTTTTGGTCGTGTTTTGCCCTGTTGATGGGCGTATAAGCGAGCCAGTTTTAAGGCACATTCGTTGGCTTCCGCCCCAGAGTTGCCAAAAAACACCTGCTCCATGCCTGCTTTTTTGCATAGAATATCTGCTGCTTTTTCTTGCCATGGAACGCCAAATAAATTGCTGGTATGAATGAGTGTGTCAGCTTGTTCTTTAATGGCGTTGGAGATGGTAGGGTGGCAATGCCCAAGCCCGCATACAGCAATGCCTGTCAATGCGTCCAGATAACGCTTGCCATGATCATCGTACAAATAAGACCCTTCGCCACGCACAAAATTGACTGGCTGTCGGGCATAGGTGGGCATAAGATGACTCATAAAAAAACTCCTGTCTAGGCATTTGGACTGTGATGTTCTATTTCTTCGCTAAATGGGGTGTCTGCTGTGGGGATTTTGTAGTTTTCTGATGCCCATTCGCCAAGGTCGATAAGCTGACAGCGTTTGGAGCAAAAAGGTTTGACTGGATTATCTGCCCATGTTGTGAGTGTCTTACAGGTGGGGCAGGGGTAGGTGGTGGTGATTGCCATGATGCTTATTGATTGAAAAATACTGATGATTTATTGTACCATAAATGATGGAATTGTTATGTTTTGACGATGATTTATTTGCAAATTTTTTAATCATTATAAAAATAGTGCATGACAGATGAATAAAACCAATATATAATCATGCCCGAACATGGATGACGCTGTATTTGTGAATCAAATACTTTTAAATGTATTTCAAAAAATGAACAAATTTCCGAGCAGATTTGTCTGTTCGGCTTTGAGTATTTTTAGTCATCTAGGTTTGGTTATTTTTAGAAATGTATTTTAAAAAATGCACAATACAGTAGCTTCTATGCTCATTGTAAACAACCAGTGGTGTTTGAGCGTGTTTTTTCGGCATCAAGGCCGATGGAAAAAAATGAATTTTAAATGCCGTTAGTCATCACAATGTTAAGGAGTATGTATTGTGAGTGATATGATTGATAATTCAGTGGCAAACAATGGTCAGTCAAACGACTTGGGCAATAAAAGTTATGCCGAGCTACATAGACCAAGCTCTAATTTTGCCACACGCAACGAATACCTAAACCACGAACTGCAAATCATGCAGCCAAAACGCTGGAAAATTAACCTGCCGTTTCGTGATTATCGTTTTGAGTTGGAGGATACCATTCCTGCAATTGCTGCCACCATCGGTAAAATCGTTATGGTGGGGGCGATGGCGGCGGCATTCGCTACGCCTTTGGGGCTATCCGATGCTTTCATTCTTGAGAATGTTCGCTATGAGATGTTAATTGCGGCATTTTTTGTCTTGATTCTTTCAGGTTTTATCCTACCTACTTCAAATCTACCTGGTACACATGGACCACTCATTCCGCTCATTCCTATCGTTGTCGCCGCAGGTGGACATCCGCTAGCATTTGGTGTATTGATGGGAGTGTTTGGCATTGCTCTTGCCTTGTGTAAGGGTGGTAGCCTTATGGCACGCCTAACCAGTAAGCGTGGCGGGCGGCTTACTCTTGTATCTGGGTTTTGTTGGTACGATAGGACAGGTAAAAGCAATGATTGCATGGGCGGATAAAATTGGTTTACCGCACATCGCCTTTATTATCATTGTAGCAACCATTGTTATGTATGCTTTGCTTGAGCATTGGCAAAAACGCTGGTTGGCTGTGCCATTGCAGGTGGGTTGGCGTTCGCCTTGGGTGCACCTTTGAATTTAAGACCGACCCAGGACTACCACCATTAAACCCAATGTATTGGTGGGGTGAAGATACAGGTTGGACATTGGGTCTGTCAGATTTGAAGGCGTATATCGTTGCTTTCCCATTTGCGGTGTTGGCAGTTGCCATGTGGTCGCCTGACTTTTTGGGTCATCAAGTATTCCAAAAAATTAGCTATCCACCACGCTCAGAACGCACTTACATGAATATTGACGATACGATGATTTCCTGTTCAGTGCGTCAAGCAGTTGGCTCAGCGTTGGGCGGTGCAAATTTTACCTCATCTGGGGTACTTATATTGTGCCAGCTGCCATTGCCAAGCGTCCAATCCCTGCAGGTGCAATTTTAACCGTTGCATTTTGTATTGTAGCGGCGATTTGGGGTTATCCCCGATGGATTTGGCGGTTTTTGGCAACCTGTACTAAGCACAGCGTTGATTGTGGCGGTATTCGTACCTTTGTTAGAAGCAGGTATGGAAATGACTCGTAAGGGCAAGACAACGCAATCTGCTGCCATTGTGGTGTTTGCATCAGCGTTGGTAAACCCTGTTTTTGGTTGGTCTTTAACCATGATGTTAGATAACTTAGGTCTTATTGGTGATAAACAACGCAGCCGTGAACTTGGTTTTTCTGGGCGTGTGATGATTCCGCTGATTGGCTTTGTTGTCTTATGTCTTGCGATGGGTGCTGTTGGTATGTTTCTAGGCGTTGAAGCGTTCTTGCCTCAGTTTAGAGTATAAGACTGCCAAATTGGGCATGAACAACAAATCCAAATACCCAATAAACCAACTGATACAACACGAAATAAATATTAGGTTGTATTAAGTGGTCGGTTTTTAAAGACTTGATTGGACTAAGTTTCTGCACTTAACAGAGCTTAGTCCTTTTAGTTTGGCTTTTGTAGTGCTATTTTGAATATACTTGCCAACGCCATGACGAACTGGCGAGAGCTTCTAGTATTTGATTTGTTGTCTGATAATGACACTCAAACCTTACCCTGTATTTATCATGAATCATGTTTTAAGAATGTCTGACTGCTAGCATGGTTTGAGATTGGTTAATTTTTTTTGAATAAATCATGAAAAGATTCATTAAAATTGGCAAAAAAAGTAAAAAAATCTTAACAAATACTTGAAAAATCTATACTGATTGTTATAATTACGCCCTATTTTATTTCTTGTAGGCAAAAGGGGCTAGATATGGTGGAGCGAGACGAACAAACTACTTTTAACATGCGTGTTGATAAGAATTTGATTGAGCAATTTAAACAAGCAGCACGAGATAATAACCGTACTGCAAGCCAGTTGTTGCGTGATTGCATGATTGAATATGTCAAGAAAAATCGGCAAGGCGATATGTTCAAACGCTAATAAATAAAAAGCACCTAATAGGTGCTTTTTTAGTTTGATTGCTACAATTGATGGGTCTTATTGCCATGCTTGCTTAATCCAATCGCTTGGCAATACATGGCGATACCATTTACCACCACCACCTGCGATGGCATCAGGTGGATTGATCTCGCCATGAAAGATGATGATTTTGGCATCTTTTGGCTTAACAGGTGGCTTAAAATACGCCAAAGGGATTTTTTGTAGGCAGTGATATTTGTAACTCACACACCACGATTCATCCCAATACTCTAAATGATGATGTTCTCTTAGATAGTTAGATAAAAACGCCTGTTCATGGCGAACTTCCGAGCGGATTTTTCCAAAGTTTTGTTCAAAATATGCCAGTAGGTTGGGGTAAGTATTTTGTCCCACCTTAAAGCGATAAACTGAGCTATTACCAACCATTCGCCATGGTTTTTTCCAGTCTCGGATAATCATCACACTGTCATCATGTTGTGATTGATGCATAAAGAAACAATCAATATTATCAACAATGACAATATCAATATCTAAAAATAGTGCCGTACCTTTTAAGCCGTATAAATCAGGCTTAAATGTGGTGAGCTTTTTCCAGCCACGCTCAGGAATATTGCTCGGTAGATTCAGCTCAGGTATGGGGTAGCAGACGACTTCCGAGCGTATGCCTGTACTGTCATCAGTTAGACAAACGAAAGTAAAGGGTAGGGTCATGTTACGCTGTACCATATTGTACAGTCTGTTTACATAGTCAGCACCGTATTTATTGCCCCATTTCATACAGATGATGTAATTGGTATTGGCTGTACTCATGTCCTATCCTTATTATTCTGTGTAGCATGATAAGAAAGTATTCGTTGGTGTAGCTCACTTTCATCAAGCAAGTAGGGATTGTTCTCAAAGGATGTAAACTTAAAACGGCGATAGCCCCACATATAATGAGTAAAATGCTCATCAATCATGCCTTGCATGGCATCGTTTAACGCTTGGGTAGCTATATTGATGTCTGGGTCATATAATTTCGGGTCGAATAAGTTGTGGCAATGAACCTCAAACCCATTGCCATCATCGCAGCGTACACAGCTTAATCCAACCAAAGCACAACCTGTTTTTTGGGCAAGTTTAGGGGCAAGCGTACCAGTTAGCGTAGGTATGCCAAAAAAAGGCACAATTACGCCACCTGATGGGTCAGGGACATGGTCGGGCAAGATGATACTAAATCCACCTTGTTTTAGCACCCTAAATATTGCTTTGACGCCTGTACTGTCTGTTGGCACAAGTGTGGCGTTAAGACGCTGTCGTCCTTCACGGATGAAGTTGTCGATTGCTTTTTGTTTGACAGGTTTATACATGATGACAGGTTGACCAAACTGATTGATCCATGCGTTCATCATTTCCCAAGTACCAATGTGCGGTACTATGGCAAGCATACCGTTGGGGTGATTTAAGCCATCTTGTAGTATATCCAAACGATGTACGGACTTAATTTGACTGACTGACCACTCTGTTGGCATTGCCCAGCTTTTTAGGCTGTCTGCGGTGCTGATGAGCTGATTAAAAAGCAGTTGCTTAGCCATTGCTTTTCGTTGCTCATTAGACAGTAGTGGTCTGGTTATCAGTAAATTCTTGCGAATACTGCGATAGATGCTTGCATCAATCAGTAGTGCCAAGCAAGCGATGGCTCGTGCCAAAGTCCTAAGTAAGGACAATGGCACAAACCGAATCAACTTCAACATCCAAATGATGCCTTATTCTGCACTTTTTTGTTCACGGATGCGAAGACCTAGCTCACGCAGCTGTTTGCTTTCTACAGCAGCAGGGGCTTGGGTAAGTGGACATTCAGCTGTTTTGGTCTTTGGAAATGCGATGACATCACGAATTGATGATGAGCCTGTCATTAGCATGATAAGGCGGTCAAGACCGAATGCCAAACCACCGTGTGGCGGTGCACCATATTTTAGAGCATTGAGTAGGAATGAGAATTTTTCTTCAGCTTCCTCTTCGCTGATACCCAATGCTTCAAAAATTGCTTTTTGCATTTCAAGTGTGTAGATACGCAGTGAGCCACCACCGATTTCAGTACCATTTAGCACCATGTCATAAGCGACAGACAGTGCTTCACCTGGGTTGTTTTTCACTTCCTCAACGCTTGATTTTGGCAAGGTGAATGGATGGTGAACTGAAGTCCATTTGCCATCATCGGTCTCTTCAAACATTGGGAAATCAACCACCCATAACGGTGCCCATTCACAAGTTAATAAATTAAGGTCATGACCTAGCTTGACACGCAACGCACCCATTGCATCATTGACAACTTTAGCCTTATCTGCACCAAAGAAAATTAAATCGCCAGACTGTGCACCTGTACGCTCAATCAGTTCTGTCAATACCTCATCAGTCATGTTCTTAATGATGGGTGATTGCAGTCCTGACTCTTTGTCTACGCCATTGTTGATATTGCTTGCGTCATTGACTTTAATGTATGCTAAGCCTTTAGCACCATAGATACCAACAAATTTGGTGTACTCATCGATTTGTTTACGACTGATCTCGGCACCGTTTGGCACACGCAAGGCAACCACACGACCTTTGGGGTCTTGGGCTGGGGCGGAGAATACTTTGAACTCAACATTTTGCATGATGTCAGCAACATCAACAAGTTTTAATGGAATGCGTAAATCTGGCTTGTCAGAAGCATAATCACGCATTGCCTCGCTGTATGGCATACGGATGAATTTGTCAAACTTCACGCCCAACAACTCATCAAATAGTTTGACAGTCATACCTTCCATCAAGTCCATGATGTCATTATCATCTAGGAATGAAGTTTCGATATCAATCTGGGTAAACTCTGGCTGACGGTCTGCACGCAAGTCCTCATCACGGAAGCATTTGGCGATTTGATAGTAACGATCAACGCCGCCAACCATCAACAGTTGTTTAAATAGCTGGGGTGATTGTGGCAAAGCATAAAACTCGCCATTGGAGACACGACTCGGCACCAGATAATCCCTTGCACCCTCTGGAGTGGCACGAGTTAAAATTGGCGTTTCAACATCCAAAAAGCCATGCTCATCTAAATAGTTACGAATAAGATTGGTAACTTTTGAGCGAAAACGCAGGCGGTCTAACATCTCTGGACGGCGAATGTCCAAAAAGCGATATTTTAAGCGTAACTCTTCTGATACATTGATGTTGTCATCGTTTAATGGAAAAGGTGGGGTGTCTGCTTTGGCAAGCAATTCAATCTCTTTACCCAGTAATTCTACTTGACCGCTGGTCATGTTGCTGTTTTCTGTGCCTTCATAACGACGACGAACACGACCTGTAATTTTTAGCAGGTATTCAGAACGAGCTGAGTCAGCGGTTGAAAAAGCTTCAGGCGTATCTGGGTCAATCACGACTTGTAGTAGACCCTCACGGTCTCGCATGTCCAAAAAGATAACCCCACCGTGGTCTCGACGGCGATGCACCCAGCCTGCGATGGTAATGGTTTGGTCAATGAGTTCTTCGGTAACAAGACCGCAATAATGGCTACGCATCATAAATAAATTGCCTTAAATAAAGTAGAAACTATAAATCCAATAAATATGCTTTTGGGATTTTAACAAAAATAGACCAAAAAGTTAATCCCAAATTGATTAAAAATTGTGAATTTTACAAAATGGGACGGCTTTGACAATAAAAAAGAGCCTTAGAATGAAAAAAGATAAAGTAAAAGGCGTTGTGTTAATGGTTGTCATGATACTTGTGATGCACCTAACTGCCAAAATCTTAACATATAAATGAACTTTATATTTAACTGAAGTGGACTGTTGACGAGTTGGTATAAACGGTAATTCTTTAGATTAAATGCTTGTTATTTTGGTTAACTAATTGTACAATGAATGTTGCTAGTTCATTAAACATCATCACAAAGGAGAAAATATGATGCAGTTAAGAGTACCATTATTGGCAAGCATGGTAGCAATCGGTATGTTTGCATTGTCAGGGTGTGGCAGTGAGGACAAGACAAAGGACGCTCAGTCTGCCGTTGCCGAAAAAATTGGCGAGCTTAGCGAAGTTCAAAAAATTACCATCAGCAATGGTGCAGAGCCAGAGTCTTTAGATCCACACAAAGTTAGTGGTGTGCCAGAATCCAACTTGCTGCGTCAAATGCTTGTGGGGCTAACAACGACCGATCAAGATGGAAAAACCATCCCAGCCATGGCACTAGAATGGTCATCTGAGGATAATAAAGTATGGATATTTAAACTGCGTGATGCAAATTGGTCTAATGGAGAGCCTGTAACAGCACATGACTTCGTATATAGCTTTCGCCGTTTGGTAAATCCTGCAACCTCATCTCCTTATGCTACCTATCTGTCAGGTCTAAAAGTACTTAATGCAGAGGCGATTGTTGATGGCAAAGCCAAGCCTGAAACGCTAGGTGTAGAAGCGATTGATGACAAGACACTTAAAATCACATTGACTCAGCCAACGCCATACTTTCCTGATGCGATGATCCACACATCTGTTAAGCCTGTACATCAAAAAACAGTGGAAGCACTGGGAGATAAATGGACAAATGTAGGCAACTTTGTGGGCAATGGTCCTTATATTCTACAAGATTGGCGTGTAAATGAAAGCATTGTACTCAAGCGTAACCCAAGCTATTTTGATGATGCTAACACCACCATTGATGAGGCGACTTTTTTGGTAATCCCTCAAGATACGGTTAATGTTGCACGCTTTAAAGCGGGTGAATTAGACATTACAGCCGATGCTCTACCTCCGACTCAGTTTGAGCAGCTAAAAAAAGAATTGGGCGATCAAGTGGTTGCACAGCCAAAACTATGTACTTATTATTATGAATTTAATCACACCAAAGCACCATTTAACGATGTGCGTGTGCGTAAGGCACTGTCTTTGACGCTGCGTCGTGAGATCATCACAGACAGCATCTTAAAACAAGGTCAAAAAGTAGCCTACCAATTCACCCCAGAAGCAGTTAATGGTGTCAAGCCTTACGAGCCAGAATGGAAAAATTGGGATGATGCAAAGCGAATCAGCGAGGCTAAGCGTTTATTAAACGAAGCTGGTTATAATGAATCAAATCCTTTGAAATTTGAGCTATTGTATAACACCAGTGAACAACATAAAACATTGGCAGTGGCAGCGGCATCATTCTGGAAGGATAGTTTGGGCTTTGTTGATGTATCATTGAATAACCAAGAGTGGAAAACCTATCTTGAGACTCGTCGCAACCAAAATCATGAAATGGCTCGTGGTGGTTGGTGTGCTGATTACAACGAACCATCTACTTTCCTAAATACACTTCTTTCTACTGACTCAAACAACAATGGTAAGTACAATAACCCAGCATTTGACCAGCTATTGGATAGTGCGTTTGAAGCAGGTGTTAGTGATGAGGCTCGTGCCGATATCTATAGACAAGCGGAGGCTTTGTTAGATAAGGATTCGGCAAATATTTTCGTGTATCAATATGTTTCACCTCGTCTAATTAAACCTTATGTGCAGGGCTTTTCAGCTAAAGACCCACTAAATAATTACTATATCAAAGATATAAAAATTTTGAAGCATTGATTAAAGGAGAATCATATGAATTTACATAAAAAACTGCTTGGTAGTGCGGTACTAGGCACCATGCTAGTGCTTGCTGGCTGTGGCGGTGCGGATGATAAGGCAGCAGTGCAGTCCACTGCCTCTACAGGTCATATAAATATTGGTAATGGTGCAGAGCCAGAAACTTTAGATCCACAAAAATCATCTGATGTAGGCTCTGGCAACATCATCCGCCAGATGTTCATGGGTCTAACAGCATCTGATGCTGATGGCAAAACAATCCCTTCGGCAGCCGAAAGCTGGGAAAGTGCTGACCAAAAAGTATGGGTTTTTAACATTAAGCAAGGGCTAACATGGTCAAATGGAGAACCGCTAACAGCACATGACTTCGTATATGCCATGCAACGATTAACTGACCCTAAAACAGGTGCACCTTATGGCGAATACTTGGTTGATGCAAAGGTTAGAAATGCCAAAGCGGTGAGTTTAGGTAAGGCACAAGTTGATGCTTTGGGTGTTAAGGCTCTTGACGATCACACCCTACAAATCACACTTGATGAAGCCGTGCCGTATTTGCCCGACTTGATGTTACTGCCTGTAACTTATGCTGTGCCAAAGTCAGTCATCGAAAAACATGGCGACAAATGGATTGAGCCTGCTAATATGGTTGTTAGTGGTGCTTATAAACTCAAAGAATGGATGGTTAATAGTCATTTGACCTTAGAGCGTAATACTGCCTACCATGATAATGCCAATACCAAGATTGAGACAGTATCGTTTTTACCCATTCAAGGGGCGAATGAGATCAATCGTTATAAGGCAGGTGAGCTTGATATTACAGCAGGCATACCACCAGAGCAGTTTGCCAAAATCAAGTCCGAACACCCAAATGAAGTTGGCACTACGCCTCGTTTGTGCAGTTTTTATATTGAATATAATATGAACAAGCCACAGTTTTCTGACCCTAAAGTGCGTCAAGCGTTAACCATGTTGGTAAACAGAGACACCATCACTCAGCAGATTTTAGGAAGAGGTGAGATTTCTTCTTATCAGTTTACCCCTGAAATCATCAATGGCATGAAGAGAATTGATCCTACATGGGCATCTCTTGATGCGAAAGGTCGTACCGAGCAGGCAATGAAGCTGTTGTCTGAAGCTGGCTATAGCACCAGTAAACCTCTTCAATTTGAGTTGCTATATAGTACCAGTGAATCTGCCAAACGCTTAACCACCGCCATTGCTTCTATGATGAAACAGCAGTCAGATGGCGTGGTGGATGTTAGCACCATCAACCAAGAATGGAAAACCTCATTGGATACTCGCCGTCAAGGAAAATTTGATTCGGCACTGGCTGGTTGGTGTGCTGATTATAATGAGCCATCAAGTTTTTATAACATGTTACGCACAAACAATGGTAATAATACAGGTAAATATCAAAGTGCCGCCTTTGATCAAGTGCTTGATAAAACATTGATGGTGGCTAATGATGAAGAGCGTAAGCAGTTGTATTATGAAGCAGAATCTATACTACAAAAAGACAACCCTGGAATCTTTTTGTATGTATCTGTTTACAACCGTTTGGTTAAAAACAATATTAATGCTGATTCATTGGCCGATCCTTTAAATGGCTGGTTAGTCAAAGATTGGTCTGTTAAATAAGGCAAGTATGAAAAAACAAGCATGTTGAATAATATGCTTGTTTTTATTCGCTAAATCTACCTAATTTATTGGTAATTTAGAATAATTAGATAGATTGTAAAGCAGGATAAATTAGCACAACTTGATGATTATTTTGTGCAATTTCCTATAAATTAGGTATCATACGCTAGCTTTATCACTGAATCACTTAGCAGATATGATGATAAGTGATTGGTGGCATTGATACAAGATCGGCTCGCTATTCAAGGATAAAAAGCAAGCCTGAGATGGATGACAAGACCTGCATTTAGCAAGTTTTTGGCTTTTGTTCATGGTATTTAGAACACAAGGTTTTTTATGTTAAAACTGATTTTTAAGCGTTTTTTAGAAGCGATGCCAACCATGTTGTTTCTTATCACTGTGTCATTTTTCATGATGCGTTTGGCACCTGGTAGCCCATTTACTGGTGAGCGTAACTTACCGCCTGCAGTACTTGCTAATATTGAAGCTAAATATAATTTAAACGATCCGTTATGGCTTCAATACCTAAATTATCTAAAGCAACTCTTCATGGGGGATTTTGGCCCTTCTTTTAAGTACAAAGATTACACCATCAATGAATTGCTTGCTCAGTCTTTGCCTGTCTCGGTGGAGATAGGTATTTACGCCTTCGTGATAGCACTTGTATTGGGCATCACGCTTGGCGTTATCGCCGCCTTAAAACAAAATACCTTTTTTGACTATGCACTCATGACGGTTGCCATGACAGGTGTGGTCATGCCAAGTTTTGTAAAAGGTCCATTGCTTGTCTTGTTGTTTGCTGTTATTTGGCAGGTACTGCCAGCAGGGGGTTGGAATAGTGGTGCATTGCCAAATCTTATCCTACCTGTGGGCACGTTAGCTCTTGGTTACGCCTCTAGCATCGCAAGGGTAACAAGGGGTTCTATGATTGAAGTGCTAAACAGCCCTTATATCCGCACCACCAAAGCAAAAGGCTTGCCAACCTCTCACATTGTCTTTAAACACGCTTTGCGTCCTGCGATGTTGCCTGTTATCTCATTTTTGGGACCTGCTTTTGTAGGTATTATTACAGGCTCTATCGTGATTGAGTCAATTTTTGGTCTGCCAGGCATTGGTCAGCTCTTTGTCAATGGGGCATTAAACCGTGATTATAGTTTGGTGCTAAGCCTAACCATCCTGGTGGGAGTGCTAACAATTACATTTAATGCTATCGTTGATATTTTATACGCACTCATTGATCCAAAAATCAAATATTAAAATAAAAAAGGATGTTTTATGTCTATTGATGCAACCATAAAGCCTCACAACCTTGATGATGTTAAAGGACGCAGTCTTTGGCAGGATGCGTGGCGACGCTTTCGCCGAAATAAAGCCGCCATTGCT
This sequence comes from Moraxella sp. E33BD, assembly GCF_041807865.1. NCBI lineage: Bacteria > Pseudomonadati > Pseudomonadota > Gammaproteobacteria > Moraxellales > Moraxellaceae > Moraxella > Moraxella sp. E33BD. Next base: position 32,023 of record NZ_JBGTZD010000001.1, read on the forward strand.
AGTGCATTAATTCTGCTAATTATTACCATTTTTGTTATTTTTGCACCAATGTTCATACCTTATACTTATGACCACACTGATTGGGCGAGTATGGGTACTGCACCTTCACTAAGCTCAGGACATTATTTTGGCACAGATCCGATTGGTAGAGATTTGCTTGTTCGTGTTGCTGTTGGTGGTCGCATTTCGCTTATGGTAGGTGTGGCAGGTGCGTTCGTTGCGGTATTGATTGGTACTATCTATGGTGCTTTATCAGGCTACTTGGGCGGTAAAGTGGATATGTTGCTCATGCGTTTTTTGGATGTGTTAAACGCTTTCCCCTTTATGTTTTTTGTGATTTTACTCGTAACTTTGTTCGGTAGAAATATTTTCTTAATCTTTGTGGCAATTGGTATGGTGTCATGGTTGGATGTCGCTCGTATCGTGCGTGGACAAACTTTAAGCCTAAAAAATAAAGAATTTGTTGAAGCTGCAAAAATCACAGGCGTCTCTAGTACTGGCATCATTATGCGTCATATTGTGCCAAATGTCTTAGGGTTGGTTGTAATTTATGCATCACTCATTGTGCCAGGCATGATTTTGTTTGAATCCTTCCTAAGTTTCTTAGGATTGGGAGTACAAGAACCAATGACCAGTTGGGGTGCATTGCTACAAGAAGGAGCTCAAAGTATGCAAGTAGCACCGTGGCAACTTCTCATTCCATCAATATTTTTGGTAGCGACATTGTTCTGTTTTAACTTTTTAGGCGATGGCTTACGCGATGCCTTAGACCCTAAAGATAAATAATCGAATGGTAGGATGAGAAGATGGCACTATTAGAAGTTAAAGACTTAGATATATTTTTAAAGACTGATGAGGAAAATGTTCATGTTGTCAAAGACATGACATTTAGCCTAAATCGTGGGCAGACACTTGCCATTGTGGGTGAATCAGGTTCGGGTAAGTCAGTTACCAGTATGGCAATCATGCAGTTATTGCCCAAAAAGATTGCTACATTTGGTCAGAATTCTTCGGTTGTTTTTGATGGCAAAGAGATTTTAAAACTGTCTGAAAAACAAATGCGATCCTTAAGGGGCGACCGCATTGGCATGATTTTCCAAGAGCCAATGACCAGTCTTAATCCTTTTGTGAAAATCGGTAAACAAGTTGCCGAAGCGGTGTGTATTCACAACCCAAACATCAGCCAAAAACAGGCTCGTCAAATGGCATTGGAAACCCTTGAAACGGTGAAAATCCCTGATGCTGAGCGTAAGATGGACTGTTATCCGCATGAGTTTTCAGGCGGTCAGCTTCAGCGTATTATGATTGCAATGACAATCATCAATAAGCCTGACTTGCTCATTGCTGACGAACCAACCACAGCACTTGATGTTACCACTCAAGCTGAGATTTTAGATTTGCTCATGCAATTACAAAAAGATCTTGGCATGGCAATCATCTTGATTTCTCATGATTTGCGTTTGGTTAGAAGGTATAGCCATCAAGTGTGTATCATGCAACATGGGGTGATTATCGAACGAGGTGATACTCAAAGCGTATTTAATCAACCACAGCATAAATACACCAAAGAGCTGCTGATGCCAATCCCAATGAATCAAAAGCCGTTATTGGGAGAGGGTGTGCCAGATATCATTACTGCTAACAAAGTGCATGTAGATTATGTGATGGAGCGTAGTTTCTTTGGTAAACCAACCAAGGCCTTTAGTGCGGTCAAGGGCATCTCTCTTCACCTAAAAGAGGGGGAGACTTTAGGGATTGTGGGTGAATCTGGTTCTGGTAAATCAACCATTGGTCGTGCCATCATGCAAATTGTGGAATCTACAGGAGAAATTAGCTTTGGTGGCAGACCCATCAAGCAGATGAATGCCAAAGAGCGTGATGTGCTTCGCCGTGATATGCAAATTGTTTTTCAAGACCCATTTAACTCGCTGTCGCCACGCTTAACGGTGGGGGAGATTGTTGGTGAGGGTCTGACGGTACATTTTCCGCAGATGACCAAAGAGGAGCGTCGTCAAAAAGTGGTGAAGATACTCAAAGAGGTTAATCTATCACCTATAATGATTAACCGCTATCCGCATGAGTTTTCAGGCGGTCAGCGTCAACGCATCGCCATTGCTCGTGCAATTATTTTAGAACCTAAGTTTGTTCTTCTGGACGAGCCAACTTCAGCACTTGACCGATCAACCCAAATTATGGTGGTTGAGCTGTTAAATGACCTGCAACGCAAATATGGACTAAGCTATATTTTCATCAGCCATGATTTGTCTGTGGTTCGTGCTTTATCTGACCGTGTGATGGTGATGAGTAAAGGCGAAGTTATCGAAGAGGGTACTGCCGAGCAGATTTTTGAAAACCCACAAGAAGAGTACACCAAGATTTTGGTACAGGCATCAAACCTATCTTGATTGACTTAACTCTTTAAATCACTACCATAAAACCACCTTTGTCGGAATATCGGCTTGGGTGGTTTTTGATATTCTATGCACTAAATACAATTAGTATAATCAATAACTATGTTTAATATGAAAAAACCGATTAAATTGATGAGTTTGTTATGGAAATTTGACGGTATATTGTGATAGTATTAGCTGATTTATTTGTGGTAATAAAGCCAAATTAGCCGTTACTTGTCAAGCGGGTTATTTACCAAAAGGAGCATTTCTTCGCCGATGGATACTTTAAATATCATTTATCTTGTTACTTCTATGCTGATTTTTATCAGCATCATGACAAACACCTTGTCAGCACGCTTGGGTGTGCCTTTGTTGTTGTTTTTCTTGGGTGTGGGCATGCTTGCTGGCGAAGAAGGGGTGCTGGGTATTGAATTTCAGGAGTATTCTGCCGCAAATTTCATTGGTCAGGCAGCACTTGCCTGCATCTTGCTTGATGGTGGACTTCGCACTTCATTCCAATCTTTTCGTGTCGGTCTAAAACCTGCGATTACACTGGCAACTTGGGGCGTTATTGCAACGGTTTGTGCATTGGGTCTTTTTGTTAGCTGGCTACTTGATATTGATTGGCGATTGGGTTTTTTGATGGCAGCGATTGTTGGCTCAACTGACGCTGCAGCGGTTTTTAGCCTACTTAGAAATGGCGGGGTCAAGCTCAATGACCGTGTGCAGGCCACACTTGAGTTGGAATCTGGCACGAATGACCCTTTGGCAATTTTGTTGGTTACGGTCATGATTGCTTTGAATCTCAATCCAGAGAGTCAAACAATCGGCAGCATCATCCTAATGCTAACCCAACAGATTTTAGTTGGTCTGATTACAGGATTGGCGGCAGGTTGGTTGTTATCTAAGTTATTACCAAAGGTGCATTTGGCTGATGGTATGTACGCCATTTTAATCATGTCAGCAGGTATGGCGGTGTTTGGTGCGACCAACTTATTTGGGGGCAGTGGATTTTTGGCGGTGTATTTGGCAGGTGTCATCATTGGCAATACCAAAGTCCGTGCTACAGAACATGTTTTGCGTGTCATGGATAGTTTTGCTTGGCTATCACAAGCAGTACTATTTGTGGTGTTGGGTCTATTAGTTACACCATCAAGAATGATTGAAGAGTGGTATTATTCACTGGCAATCTTTTTATTCTTGTTATTTGTAGCTCGTCCGATTGCGGTGGCAACAAGCCTAATACCATTTGGCTTTCGTCTAAAAGAGATTGGTTTTATCTCGTGGGTTGGTCTAAGAGGTGCAGTACCAATCACACTGGCCATCATTCCTGTGGTCAGCGGTGTTGTAGGGGCAAATTTAGCGTTTGACATCGTCTTTGGTGTGGTGATTTTATCTTTGCTGGCACAAGGCACAACAATTCCATTCATGTCTCGGTTGTTTAAAGTTTGGGTGCCAACCGATGCTGAACCTAAGGCTGAACATGAAATTTGGGTGGGTGATCAAGCCAATATAACTTTATATGAGTTTGAGGTTAAGCCCGGTGCGTTTGCCATTGGTCGCCACCCACAAGACATTTCAGGAAAGGTAAATCCTCAAGAAATCAGCGTCTTCGCTGTTGTTCGTGGCAGTCATCTTGTGCATGTTGACGATGATACAGTGCTTAAAGTTGGCGATATTGTTTGGTATGCTCTGCTGGGTGATTGGGCGGGTAATATTGCTAAGGTTTTTAACAACTCCGCTACTCAATATCAAAAAACCAGTGAGTTTTATGGTGATTGGCTGTTGTCTCCACACGCACGCATCATGGATTTACCATTTTATAATTTGGCAACTCGTAGCCTTAGTCAAAATCGTTTTAGTAAAATCGCACCCGTTGCCAGTGCTTTAGATATGTTTACTTTATCGCCTAGTGCCACAGGCTTGGCTGGTATTGATGATGAGTTGATGCAAACTTTGAGCGATGCTCGTGATCAGACGGTTGAAGAGTTCATGCTATCACATTTTAAGGCGGAGCCTGTCAAGGGCGATGAGGTGAGACTCAATGATGCTTGGTCGCTGATTGTTCGTGATATTGATGGGTACGGTCGCTTGCGTGGCGTAGGTCTAAAAAATACAACAGACAGCTAAGGGTCTGCCGTTTGGCTGAACTTGAAAAACACCGCACCAATTTATTTTTAGTGAATTTGCATAAAAGTTTTTATCAACCATGCTATAAAATTTTAAGGGTTAATATGCTACTTTTTTCATCAAAAAAACCAGTAGAGTTACAAATCACTCACTTAAACAAAGTCCAAAAAAAGCAACGACAAGAGTTTGAGCAAGTAGTTACTGCCGATGATTGTGGTGGTTGTCTATCTAAACTTTTGTCTTTGGCTAAGTCAAATGCTAAAGAAAAAGGGCAGGATAAGACAACCAATAAGCAAGTTGATGCCAAAACCATCTATGTGCTAGATTTTGATGGCGACATCAAAGCAAGTGCCGTATCACAGCTTCGTGAAGAGATTAGTGCCATTATTAGCGTGGCTAAAGCCAACGATGAGGTGGTGATTCGTCTTGAAAGTGGTGGTGGTCAGGTGCATGCTTATGGACTGGCTGCTGAACAGTTGCAAAGAATTAAAGAAGCTCAGCTGTCTTTAACCGTCTGTGTGGATAAAATCGCTGCCAGTGGTGGCTATATGATGGCGTGCGTGGCTGATAAGATTATTGGTGTATCTTTTTCTATCGTTGGTTCTATCGGTGTGGTTAGCCAAATGCCGAACTTTTATGATTTTCTTAAAAAACACGACATCAATATTGAGTCTTTTACAGCAGGGGAATATAAACGCACCGTTACCATGTTTGATAAAAATGATGATAAAGACCGTGAAAAATACCAATCTGAACTAGAACGCATTCATTGGTTGTTTAAAAATCATGTTGCCTCACATCGACCACGCCTAGATATTGAAAAAGTAGCGACAGGCGAGTTTTGGTTTGGTAAAGACGCCCATACTTTGGGCTTGATTGATGAGCTTGGCACATCAGATGCGTATATTTTGGGATTAATGGATAATCACAATGTCTTTGCATTAAACTTACGCACCAAGCCAAATTTGCTAGAAAAATTAGGCTTAGATGAGCAAATTGGCGTTTCTATAACAGACTTTGTTGGTAAAGCTGGCTTAAGAGCTGCCGAGTTTTTGGCGAAGATTAATCGCCCTTAAGTGATTGATTGTACACAGTAAATTATTAGAATTTTACCAAAAAATACGCTAAAATAGCTACTTATTTTTTAAGTTGTTTTGTGGGTAAGTTATGAAAAGATTAGAAGAGTTGTTTGCTAAAGCGGATAAGTTTGGTCGTGTGGTGGCAAACCGGTTTAATAAAATTAAAGATTTAAAAGACATTCGTGGCATCGGTCAAGGTAAAGTTGTTCTAATTACAGGGGCAAGCTCAGGACTTGGGGCGATGATGGCTCGTAAGTTTGCTTTTTTAGGTTATGATTTGGCAATCTGTGCCAGACGGCTTGACCGCCTAGAGGCACTAAAAGCAGAGCTTGAGCAAGAGTTTGGCATCAAGGTTTATGTTCGCCCACTTGATGTTACCATCTATGATGATGTATTCTTGGTGTTCGATGACTTTGATAAAGAAGTGCAGGCAAATGGCACAACCATTGATAAAATCATTGTGAATGCAGGGGTTGGGGACAGCCGTGTGATTGGTTATGGTCGTTTTGCCATTAACCGTGCTACCGCTGAGACCAACTTCATCTCTGCATTGGCACAGTGTGAATCTGCCATGCAGATTTTCCGCCGTCAAAATAGTGGTCATCTGGTGGTCATATCTAGCATGTCGGCTGTGCGTGGTCTGCCACGCCATTTAACCACCTATGCTGCAGCTAAGGCAGGGCTTGCAACATTGGCAGAGGGAATTCGTGCTGATTCCATCACTGAAAAACTGCCTATCACGGTATCAACCATCTATCCAGGATATGTTCGTACTGATTTAAATATTGGAGCAAAATACCTACCTTTTGAAGTTGAAGAAGAGGAGGGTGCTGATGTGATTGTCAAAGCGATTGAAGCGAAAGTTGATGAAGCATATGTGCCTGCATGGCCGTGGTTGCCAATTGGTCTGGGCATGAAGTATTTGCCACTGCGATTGATTACTAAGTTTTTGTGATTTGGTGGTTGTGATTTGGTAGTCTTGATAACTGACTTGCTTTAAAATAAAGAGCATAAAAAAGGAGCAGTAGGTAGTACCGCTCCTTTTTCTAGGCGATCACAAATGACTTGGTGGTGCTGTTAAAAGGTGCGAGGCAGTTGACAGGGGCGAATGCCATCATCGCTATTGATAACGCAAGCTAAGGTAATCACGCCAGTACTTGCAACCTTACCGCTTTTAAAATCATCATACGAGCGATAAATATGTTGGGTTAGAATAAGACTGGCGGACTTTTTTGTCATCTTTTGCACGGTAACAATCAGCACATCATCAACAAAGAGTGGTAATTTATAGGTCAAATCGGCACGAGCGACCACAAAGTGAATTTTTCCATCATGGCTGTCTGTACCACCTGCCACACCATCAGCATCAAAAAAATAACCATGAAACCCAAGCGAGCTTAGCCAATCTCTGCGACAATTTTCAAAAAAGGTCAGGTGATTGGCATGATAGACGATGCCACCTGCGTCTGTGTGATTGATATAGACTTTATAAGTATGATGAAAAATAGGGCTATTCATGGTGTATCCTGATGGTGGGTGAGTTATCTAAATTGGCATTATGCTACGCCCAATTTAGCAAAGTCATGCAAAATTTGCAAAATTTTTATCAAAAGTTTGTTACAATAGCATCATTTTTATAGATAGAGATTAAGACATGACAACTTTTGTGAGCTTTAATATCAATGGGCTGCGTGCCAGACCGCATCAACTTGTTGCTGTGCGTGATATGTTGGGAGCGGACATCATTGGATTACAAGAAACCAAAGTGCATGATGAGGCATTTCCGCTGATTGATGTTAAGAGCTTGGGCTATCATGTGGAGTTTTTTGGACAAAAAGCCCATTATGGTGTGGCGATTTTATCAAAATCTAAACCGATTTTTGTGCAAAAGGGCTTCCCTTTTGCCGATGCTGATGCCCAAAGGCGTTTGATTCATGCCAGATTTGAAGTAGGTGGGCGTCAGATTGATGTGATTAATGGCTATTTTCCACAAGGCGAAAACCGAGATCATGAGATTAAATTTCCCATGAAGCGTGCTTTTTATGCGGATTTAAATACTTATATTGATGAACTAAAAGGTCAAGGGCGAGAGCTGATTATCATGGGGGATATGAACATCTCACCGCATGATTGTGATGTTGGTATTGGTGAACAAAATGCTAAACGCTGGTTAAAAAATGGCACTTGTTCATTTTTGCCAGAAGAAAGAGAGTGGTATGATGCTTTAATGAGTCGTGATTTGCACGACACTTATCGCAAGTTTAAGCCTGATAGTGCTGATGAATTTAGCTGGTTTGATTACCGTTCAAAGGGTTTTGAGGATACACCAAAACGAGGATTACGCATCGACCATATTTTGTGTACGGATAAACTCATCGCCGACTGTGTGGATGCAGGGATTAGCTATGATATTCGTGGATTGGAGAAGCCGTCTGACCATGCACCAATTTGGGCGAGATTTGCATTGTAATCGCTTGTGTGTTTATCACAACCCAAATAATCAGTGAATTTTAGATAAATAAAGAGGTCTTATGCCTGTAGGTGATGTAAACTTAGTGCCTTTATTGCCCATCAATGGGGTAAGAATTGGTATTGCAGAGGCGGCGGTGCGTTATGAAAATCGCCGTGATTTAAGCATATTTGAGATTAGCGACAAAGCAAATGTGGCGGTGGTTACCACCCAAAACGCCTTTGCTGCCGCCCCTGTGCAAGTGGTTCGGTCGCATATCTCCAAAACCATGCCTTGCTATCTTGTCATTAATACAGGAAATGCCAATGCTGCTACGGGTCAAGAAGGGATTAATAGGGCGATGGCAGTCTGTCAGGCTTTGGCGAATAAAACCGGTGTGGATATGGTAGAGGTGTTGCCATATTCTACAGGGGTAATTGGCGAGCGATTGCCAAGCGAACGCATTATCGCTGGGCTTGATGCTGCGTTAGCAGACCTAAAAGCAGACAACTGGCTAAACGCTGCTTATGCCATCATGACCACTGATACCACGCCAAAGGGGCATAGCGTGCAGACAACTATTGACGGCACAACCTATACTGTTACTGGTATTAGTAAAGGGGCGGGTATGATTCGTCCAAATATGGCAACCATGCTTGGTTTTGTAGCAACGGATGCTAATATCAGCCGGCCACTCTTACAACGAATCCTAGCTACGCTCACCAATCAGACTTTTAACCGCATTACCGTTGATGGCGATACATCAACCAATGACTGCTGTACGCTCATTGCTACAGGAAAAGTGGGTACGCTTATTGATGATGAAAATCATGCCCACTATCAGGTAGTATTTGAGTTAATCAAAGAAGTCATGCTAAAAATTGCTCAGCTTATCGTACGAGATGGCGAAGGAGCGAGCAAGTTCATCACGGTAAAGGTGTCAGGTGGTCAAAGTCTTAATGATTGTACCAAAGTTGCTTATGCAGTGGCACATTCACCGCTTGTAAAGACGGCATTTTTTGCGTCTGATCCGAATTGGGGAAGGATTTTGGCGGCGGTTGGTTATGCGGGTGCATCTATTGATCAGGCTTGTGTTAATGTCTTGCTTGATGAAGTTGTCATCTGTCAGCGTGGCGGTCTGGTTGATGGCTATACAGAAAGCCTAGGTCAAGCGGTGATGAATCGCCCTGAAATTACCGTCAGTATTGATTTGGGGTATGATACAGCTTATGTTGATACGGTTTATACTTGCGATTTATCGCACGATTATGTCAGTATCAATGCTGATTATCGTAGCTAGCTGATTAGGGTTCTAAAAAGATAAGATAACCGTGAAAAAATTGATATTGATAATAACGCTTGGGTTGTCAGGCTTGGTGTTGCAAGCCTGTGTACATAAGGTTGTAACAACACCTGTGAAAATTGCTTATAAGACCACCAAAGGTGTGGTAAAAGGCACGGTGGCTGTGGTGCGGGCAGTTGTTCCAGATGATAATAAAAAAGAAAAAGAAAAGCACTGATGTGCGTTTATCCAAAAGACCGCATCTTTGTAAGAAGGTGCAAGGCTTTACGATCCATGATACTTAGCTTAATTAAGCCTGCTACTTTAATTGTTAAAAACTTGCTGTTTTAAGTATTTACTGCTCTAAGTATTTAATTAGCCAATAAAAAAGCATATCGCTCTTTTTATTGGCTTGATTTTAGGGCTGATGGATATCTTAGCACTGACTAAAACCCACCATTACGCCAACGCTTGCGGTCGGAATGCGGTTGTCGGCATAGACCGCAAGACCACCACGAGCAGTTTCTTTGTATTTATCCATCATGTCTTTTCCTGTCTCTTTCATGGTTAAGATTGCCTTATCCAGTGAGACATGATGAGAACCATCGCCACGCAAGGCAAGGCGAGCAGCATTGATTGCTTTGACCGATGCCATCGCATTTCGCTCAATACAGGGGACCTGTACCAATCCTGCGATGGGATCGCAGGTTAATCCTAGGTTATGTTCAAGACCGATCTCGGCAGCATTTAGGCATTGAGCGACCGAACCGCCCATGACATGGGCAAGTCCTGCCGCCGCCATCGCACAGGCTGAACCTACCTCGCCTTGACAGCCAACTTCCGCACCTGAAATAGAAGCATTTTGTTTGATGAGTGCACCGATTGCTCCTGCTACCAACAAGAAATCTCGCACGCCTTGATAACTAAATTCAGGAATAAACCCACGATAATAATGCAAAACTGCAGGAATAATGCCTGCTGCACCATTAGTGGGGGCGGTTACCACTTTACCGCCTGCAGCATTCTCTTCATTGACCGCTAGGGCGTATAAATCCACCCAGTCCATTGCTAACAGTCCGCCATCAGTGGATTTGCCATATTCTTTGGATAGCTGATCATACAGAGCTTTAGCTCTTCTTTTGACATTTAGACCGCCTGGCAAGATACCGTCTTTTTTACAGCCTTCTGTAACGCACGCCTGCATGACTTCCCAAATTTCATTTAGGTAGTTTTTGACTTCTTCTTCACTTCTAATGGCAGTTTCGTTGTGTTGCATCAGCTCTGCAATATTCCATGATTTTGCTTCGCAGATGGCAGATAATTCAGAAGCAAGCCTAAATGGGTAGGGGTATTGACATTCATCATCATGGACTGATTCTGCATTGATTTCCTTATCGTCCATCACAAAGCCACCACCAATTGAGTAATAAGTCTGGTTAATGGATTCGCCTTCATCAAATAAGGCGGTTAAAGTCATGCCATTGGGGTGAAAAGGCAGGGTAACATCGTCATACCATACAACATCTCGACCATAATCAAAGGCAATCTGTTGTACGCCACCTAGCATCATCACGCCATCTTCCATGACAGGGTGTAGATAGCTTTCGGTTTTGGTGGTGTCAATGGTTCGTGGCTTATGCCCAAGCAAACCCAAGATTGTTGCTGTATCGGTAGCGTGCCCTTTGCCTGTAGCAGATAGCGAACCATACAAGTCCACTCGCACTTGCTTAACTTGATTGATGCGTTCGCCTAATAGTGATAAAAAACGACTTGCCGCTACCATTGGTCCAACCGTATGCGAACTGGACGGCCCAATACCAATTTTAAATAAATCAAAAACACTAATCATGACCACTCCTTAGATCTAATCATTTTTTTGCCATTATGCCACAAAATAACACAAAACAAAATGCCCATATTTGATACCAAATCAATCATAAAATTCAAACTTGTCAAATCTGAGTGTTTTGGTCGGATATTTGATTTTATCAATCGTTAAGGATATTATTATTTATTTTCTTTATCATATAAGAAAAATTCTCAAAAACTATTGCAAACAAGAATTATTCTTGCTATATTAGTATCCGAGTAATTAAGCGATTGTTTTCAGCTAATATATCATCTCTGCTATCATGCGGTTGTGAAATCCAAGCAAGCAATAAACCGAGAGTTGCCCCTAGGGAGAATAATAATGTATGTATGTATCTGCCATGATGTCAAGGACACACAAATCAACACTGCCATGGTGCAAGGCATCACGACCGTGCAGGGACTACAAGATACTTTGCAGGTAGGCACTTGTTGTGGTTGTTGTATTCCTATGGTGCAAGATTTGGTTGATGAGCATCTTGCCAATTTGCCTGCGATTGATGTGATGGCAGGTTAATGTTACAAATAACACCGAACCTAAAAATTAAATCTTTACCATTAAATTATTACCGTATTGTTTCTATGAATAAAGAAAGCGGTGGGTGGTTTAGCTTGGTGGGCATTGGTTAAAATAGCTAATGAATAATCATTCTTGAATAAAATGACCGCAATCATGATGAAATGATAACAACTTGCTTTTGTGAGTTGTTATTTTTTTATTTTTATCAATAAAATCAATATGTTATAAAATATTTTTTAAAATGATTATCTTTTGACTTTGATTGTGTTGGTAGGCTTATGTCTTGGTAAATTTGAGAGGCATTCGCAGATTGCACTTCGTTATCAGTTCATTAGTGATACAAATTTTGACATGATTTTTGTGGTGATTATGTTAATATAAGACGATAGTATCAATGCAGTAAGCTAAGCGGTGAGCGAGATTAAGTTGGTTAAGCATTATCCAAACCCATTGTAGTTCGTTCATTTTTCCGTTTATCATATTCATTAACCATGCTGTATGAAATCATGTTTTGTTTAATTAAAGGAGCTTATGATGAAGTCGTCTCAAAAAGTTATTGATTATTTAAATTTCTTATTGGCAGGTGAGCTGGGTGCAAGAGATCAGTATTTTATCCATTCGCAAATGTATGCTGAATGGGAACTTGGCAAGTTACATGACCGTATTTATCACGAAATGGAAGATGAGACCTTGCATGCTCGCTTGCTCATCAATCGCATCATTATGCTGGGTGGCACACCAAATATGCAAGTAGGTGAGATTAATATTGGTGCTGATGTGCCAGCCATGCTAAAAAGTGATTTAGACCTAGAATATGCTGTACAAGAGCATCTAAAAGAGGGTATCGCCATTTGTGAGGCAGAGCGTGATTATGTTACTCGTGATATGTTGGTCGGACAGCTAAAAGACACCGAAGAAGACCATGCTCATTGGCTAGAAAAACAGCTTCGTTTGATTGACTTGATGGGGCTACAAAACTACCTACAAAGTCAAACCGCCGAACCAAACATGGCAACAGTAACTCACTAATGATAGACTATCTTTACTCATAAAGATAAAATCATACAATTAAGGATAAGTCATGAAAGGTGATAAAGAGGTTATCCGTGCATTAAATTCGGTATTGAGTCAGTCGTTAATTGCCATCAACCAATATTTTTTGCATGCTCGTATCGTTAAAAATTGGGGCATCAATGAATTAAACGATGTATTTTACCATCAGTCAATTCGTGAAATGAAATGGTCTGATGAACTCATTGAGCGTATCTTGTTGCTTGAGGGTCTACCAAATCTGCAGGAGCTGGGCAAATTGCTTATCGGCGAAGATGTTCAAGAAATCCTAAACTGTGATTTGCGTCTAGAGAAACGCAAGCATGATGTATTGCTTAACGCCATTGACATTTGCACGCAAAAACGGGACTTTGTTTCTCGTGAACTACTCATCACACTAAAAGATGCTAATGAAGAGTATGAGGACTACCTAGAGACTCAATTAGAAAAAATTGAAGACATTGGTATCCAAAACTACATTCAAATGCAAGCCGGCGAAGCGTAAATTTAACCACAAAAAGACCGATGAGCATCACGCTGATCGGTCTTAGTTTTTTATTGTATAAATAATTATAATTCTTATTTTTATAAAATTTTTATATTATAATAAATTGATTTTTAATCAGTATTTTTTTAAAAAATACTGATAATTTTTACATTTTCTAAAAGCGATAAACTTTTTTTAAAAAAGCCTTTATAATATTAAACCATCAAAAAAGTGCAAAACAGTCTCAAATATCTCTGTAAAACACAACAAAGAGAATGGGGTGGTGCACCAATTCACTGCCAATTTGGCGAAACTTCCTAAGGAATCATCATGACGACTTACTATAAAGATTCTGACCATGTCGAAACCCAAGAATGGCTTGACGCATTTGCTTCAGTCATTAAAAATGCCGACAAAGAGCGTGCTCAATTTTTGCTAAAAGCCTTGTATAACATGGCGGTGCAAGAAGGTCTACCGTTTAACCGCCTAGATACCGCCTACATCAACACCATTCCTGTAGAAGATGAACCAACCTATCCAGGTGATTTGCACATGGAGCGTAAGTTGCGTGCCCTTGTGCGTTATAATGCTTTGGCGATGGTGATGCGTGCCAACCAAAATGACGATGAGTTAGGTGGGCATTTGGCGACTTTTGCGTCATCAGCAACCTTGTATGAAACAGGTTTTAACCATTTTTGGCGTGCCCCAGATGAGAACTTTGGCGGTGATATGATTTATTATCAAGGTCATGGTGCACCAGGTATGTACGCTCGTTCATTCTTAGAAGGTCGTTTGACCGAAGAGCAGTTAACCAATTTTCGCCGTGAAGTGGGTGGTAAGGGTCTATCAAGTTACCCACATCCTTACCTAATGCCTGATTATTGGCAGTTTCCAACCGTATCAATGGGTCTAGGTCCATTGACTTCAATTTATCAAGCACATATCCAAAAATACCTAACCAACCGCAAGCTCATTAAAGACGAAAACCGCAAAATTTGGGCGTTTCTAGGCGATGGTGAAACGGACGAACCAGAAAGCTTGGGTGCTATTAGCATGGCAGGTCGTGAAAAGCTTGACAACCTTATTTGGGTGATTAACTGCAACTTGCAACGACTTGATGGTCCTGTGCGTGGCAATGGTAAAATCATTCAAGAACTAGAATCTGTCTTCCGTGGTGCCGGCTGGCGAGTGATTAAAGTAATCTGGGGCGACCATTGGGATAGTCTGCTTGCCAAAGACCATACAGGTGCTTTAAAACACCGCATGGAAGAGGTCGTAGATGGTGAGTATCAGCTATATACTGCTCGTGATGGTGCTTTTGTGCGTAAAGAATTCTTTGGCAAGTATCCAGAACTTGCAGAGATGGTCAAAGACCTTTCCGATGAAGAATTGATGCACCTAAACCGTGGTGGTCATGATCCAAAGAAAGTCTATGCTGCCTATGCTGAAGCAATGAAAACCAAAGGTCAGCCTACCGTTATTTTGGTAAAAACCGTTAAAGGCTATGGTCTATCAAGTCAAATTCAAGCGGTGAACAAAGCACATCAGCTAAAAAAACTTGATGAAACAGGTCTAAAATATTTCCGAGATCGTTTTGACTTGCCATTTAGTGATGAAGACCTACAAACACTACCATTTTATCGCCCATCAGAAGACTCGGCAGAATACAAATACTTAATGGGTCGCCGTCAGGCGTTGGGTGGACATCTACCTGCTCGTCGTAGCGGTCATATTCCACTACAAATTCCCGAGCTGTCTATCTTTGACCAAGTATTACAAGGCTCAAAAGGTAAAGAGCAATCAACCACGATGGTGTTCGTGCGTCTATTATCAGCTCTATTAAAAGACAAAGCGCTAAATAAATATGTCGTACCAATTGTGCCAGATGAGGCACGCACCTTTGGTCTAGAGGGTATGTTCCGTCAGTTGGGCATCTACTCTGCTGCAGGTCAAAATTATACTGCAGAAGACGCCGAAGCTTTGATGGGCTATAAAGAAGCCAAAGATGGACATATGCTAGAAGAGGGGATTAACGAAGCAGGGGCAATGAGTGCGTGGCTTGCCTTGGCAACCAGTTATTCAACCAATGCCTTGCCGATGATTCCCATGTATATCTACTACTCAATGTTTGGATTCCAGCGTATCGGTGATTTGGCATGGCTTGCTGGTGATATGCAGTCGCAAGGTTTCTTGTTCGGAGCGACAGCAGGTCGCACCACGCTAAACGGCGAGGGCTTGCAACATCAAGATGGCCATAGTCATATCTTATTTGGCACTGTACCAAACTGTGTAACCTACGATCCATGCTTTGGTTATGAGTTGGCGGTCATCATGCACGATGGTTTAAGACGCATGTATGGTGAGGGTGAGCGTGTGTACTACTACATTACCTTGATGAATGAGAACTACCAACATCACGCCATGCCAGAGGGTGTTGAAGAAGGCATTAAGCGTGGTATGTATCTTCTAGAAGACAACGGTTCAAGCCAAGTGCAGTTGTTAGGCTCAGGTGTTATTTTGCGTGAAGTTCAAAAAGCTGCTCGCATTTTAAATGACGATTTTGGTATCAAAGCGAATGTCTGGAGTGTAACTAGCTTCAACGAGCTGACTCGTGATGGTATGGCGTGTGATGATTATAACCGCCTACACCCAACCGAAGAGGTTAAGACACCTTGGATAACCAAACAGCTTGCACCGCACAAAGGTATCGTGGTTGCAGCGACAGATTATATGCGTAACTATTCAGAACAGATTCGTGGTTGGTTACCTGATAGCCGTCCATACACCACGCTAGGTACTGATGGCTTTGGTCGCTCAGACAGTCGTGAACAGTTGCGTAATTTCTTCCATGTGAATGCTGAACATATTGTTGTGGCAACATTGAAAAAATTGGCAGATGAAGGTGAGATTGATGTGCGTTTGGTTCTAGATGCCATCAACAGCCTTGAGATTGATGTGGATCAAGCACCGGCTTGGCAGCCACAACCACATTATGATTATTTCCCAGATGCTCCTGCGGTATCGGTCAATCAAAATCCAACACCAGTGCCTGACTTTGTTGAGGATTCTGACGAGGTCATCAGTAACGAAGGTCGTATCAAGAATCAAGCTGATGCACCAATCCTAAATGACAACCAAGTTGTAGAGCCAAAATAAGGAGATGAACATGGAAATTAAAGCCCCTGATTTGGGTGTAGAAAGTGCTGAAGTCGCCGAGATTTTGGTAAATATCGGTGATGTGATCAGCGAAAATGACAACATTATCCTAGTTGAATCGGATAAAGCGTCGGTAGAAATACCGTCGCCTGTCTCAGGAAAAGTTACTGCTATTGCCATCAATGTGGGAGATAGCGTAAGCGAAGGTAGTATTCTGTTAACTGTTGAGGCAACAGATACAGCGGACAATACACCTGTTCAAGCAGAAGAACAGTCAGTTCAGCAAGACAATCAACCGCAAGCCACCCCAGTTGTTGAGCATTCACAGCCTACCAAAAGCGAAGTGGCTAGCAGCCAAACCTATAACCTACCTGATTTGGGTGTAGAGAGTGCCGAAGTCGCTGAGATTTTAGTGGCTGTTGGCGATATTGTTGATGAGAATCAGCCATTACTACTGGTTGAGTCGGATAAAGCATCGGTTGAGGTGCCTGCCCCTGTTTCTGGCATGATTGAGTCTATTTTGGTTAATGCAGGCGATAGCGTATCAAACGGTCAGTCCTTTGTGGTCATCAAGTCGGCTGAAGCTACTACAACCGTTGCGACAGAGCAGGCACAGCCGACCCAAACGCAACAACCAAAGGCAGATACACCAAAATCAGAAACCAATGCCACTGTTGCACCATCAGCACCTACCACCAAGTTATCTGAAGTACAAGTGAATGAAAAAGCACGCAATGCACACGCAGGGCCTGCTGTGCGTAAGTTGGCTCGTGAATTGGGTGTGGATATTAGTGCGGTTACAGGCACAGCGGCTCATGGTCGCATTCTAAAAGAAGACTTGTTTGGCTATGTGAAGTCAGTCATGACAGGAGCAAAAGCCACATCGGTGGCAAATGGCACACCTGCCAAAACTACTGGCATTAGCTTACCGCCATTGCCTGATATGTCCAATAAAGAGATTTGGGGTGAGATTGAGACAGTGGATTTGACCCGTCTACAAAAAGTCTCGATTCCACAACTGAATCTAAACACGCTATTACCACAGGTAACGCAGTTTGATTTAGCGGATATCACCGATACCGAAAACTTGCGTAATGAACTAAAAGCAGAGTTTAAAGCACAGGGTGTGGGTTTGACCATCTTAGCCTTTATTGTTAAGGCGGTGGCATATGCTCTAACACAGCATCCAAAATTTAATAGCCATGTATCAGATGACAACACGCAGATGATTATCCGCAAATCTGTACACATGGGGATTGCGGTGGCAACTGACGATGGTTTGATTGTCCCTGTCATTCGTGATGCTCAATCCAAAGGCATTAAGCAGTTGGCGATTGAAATTGGTGAGCTTGCCAAAAAAGCACGAGATAAGAAACTTGGTGCTAAGGACTTACAAGGTGCGTCATTTACCATCTCATCTCAAGGTAATATGGGTGGCACTTACTTTACTCCGTTGGTTAATCACCCACAAGTGGCAATCTTGGGTATTTCAGAGTCAACCTTCCAACCTCGTTGGAATGGTAAAGAATTCGAGCCACGCTTGATGTTGCCATTGTCGCTGTCTTACGACCATCGCACCATCAATGGTGCTGATGCTGCCGTATTTACTCGCTATATCGCCAAACTGCTTGCTGACCCACGCAAGATTTTGCTATAAAGGCAAAGATAAGTTAACTGGCGATACAAATAAAAGGGCGGTGTCATACTGCCTTTTTATTTGTATCAACGATTGTAAAATAGGTATGACTTGGCTATACTTAATTTAATTAAAAAAGAGCAAACAAAGAAATCCAATCATCTTGTCTTGCACTCTTTTAAAAAGAATAAATAAGGAGTATCTAATGCTAAAAATACTATTATGTAGCCTGTCTGTGCTGCTGGCAACGCTTAGCCACGCCCAGTCATCTATCCGTGATGACTTGGTGGGTGACTGGCTGTGTGAAGCAAAAATGCAAAACATTCATGCGAAAAATATAATTCGCTATCATCAAGATGGATGGGCTCATGAACTGATAGAGTATATTGATAAGTCCTTACCTCCATACCAATCTTTTCTTAATATAACAAGCATTACTTATGATTGGCATGTTCAAGATGATAAGCTGTATATGACCAATCAAAAAATCAATGAAGATTATACTTATCATTTTATTGGCGGCAGTTTGGTAAAACTGAGCGATCAAGCAACTGCCGACATCAAAGCAGAAGTCGAGCAGTTGATGGCAGTTAATAATCAGCATTCGGTTGAATTTGATGGTAAAGATAGGCACCGCTATATTTTTGAAGATGGTTTTTTTGGTGAATGCCGTCGCTTAACATAAAAGCAGATGAAATCATAAAGTGATTGGCATGGTGATGGTTGGTATAGCCATTGTCTTTATTTTGAATGTATAAAGTAATGGCATAATTGCCCATCAATCAGCATGGACTTAACCCATAAAGTTTATTAAGAAAATTACCCCAAAAGAGAGATTTTTTATGACAACATACACACCGCCAGCAGTCTGGGATTTTAATGCCATCAATATGGGTGGTAAATTTGGTGGCACTAACCGCCCAACTGCAGGAGCTCGCCATGAATATATCCTGCCAAAAGGCGATAAACCATATCAACTATATAGTCTAAATACGCCCAATGGTGTTAAGGTAAACATCATCTTAGAGGAGCTAAAAGCGTTAGGTCTTTTAGATTTTGATGCCTATAAGATTGATATCGTGGCAGGCGATCAGTTTGGTACGGATTTTGTGTCAATCAATCCCAATTCTAAGATACCTGCCTTGATTGATAGATCAGGTGATGAGCCTGTGAATATTTTTGAAAGCGGGGCGATTTTATTGCACCTTGCCCAAAAATATAATAAATTCTTGCCAACCGATACCGCCAAGCATGCCGAAGTGTTGTCGTGGCTCATGTGGCAGATGGGTTCTGCACCGTTTGTAGGTGGTGGTTTTGGTCATTTTTATGCTTATGCACCAGAACCTGTAGAATATGCCATCAATCGTTACACGATGGAAACCAAACGACAGCTTGATGTTCTAAATCAGCATTTGGCAAGTCGTGAGTATGTGGCTAGCGATGAATATACGGTGGCGGATATGGCAATTTATCCTTGGTATGGTTGGCTTGTACTGGGTAAATTGTATATTGGTGAGCATTATAATGCTGCTCGGTTCTTGAATGTTGATGAATATCCACATGTGCAAAAATGGGCAAATAATATTGCCAATAAAGAGACAGTAAAAAAAGCAGAGAGTCTGGTATTACAACCCTTAACCAAGTAATCATAATGCCAGTACTGATTAAACCACAAAAAAACCGCTCAAATACTGAGCGGTTACTGTATGGCATAACCAGATACCCATCATTGTTTAAAATCGATAGCTAACGCCCAATCTTGTGGTACTGGTGATTTTGTCGTCGGTCATTGGACTATTTTTTTGGGCGGATGCAAGCCATTCTATGCGTTGATTGGCAAATAAGGTAATATTGTCTTTCATTTCATAGTTGATCATCGCTGAGGCAAAAGGGGCAAAGCCACTATTAGGTTGATAAGCATCTATGCCTGTGCGATTACTTTCAGCTGAGGATACGCCATAGTAGTAGCTATTGTAGTTCTTATCATACCAATTAATACCAACGGTGGGGTAAATAGTGAATTTATCGTGCTCAAAACGACTAATATGCGACAATGTAATGACAGTGCCATCATGATGCGATAGGGCGTCTGTAGCAACTTTTGCCTTAAAACCGCCAATGGGGCTTACATACATATAGCTTATCAATGCTTGTGCCGATGCTTTTCGTTTATCCAAGCCCTGTAGTGTGCCTTTAGAGTTTTTGGGATTAAAACTCGGTCCATCATATGCCAAGCCAATGCGAGCATGGTGCTTGTTGTCTTTATAAGGGTAAAATCCAGCTTCACCACCTTCAATATACCATCGGTTGTTGTCATAAAAACCATGTGGACTGACGACCAAAATATCGTCTGCTTGATAAGCGTTTTTGCCATAGGCAACATTCAAACCAAGACTAAGGCGAGCGTCAGGATTGACTGGTAGGCTTTGGGCATGAGTGATGAATGGCAAGGTAGATGCCATGAGCAAGGATAAATAAACAAATTTCATAAAATCACCGATAAGATACCAAATCAGATAAAGCATACATCTATTATAAAATAAAATTTGCGTGAATGGTTGTGCTAATTTGTAATTTTGAGAAAATTTTATCGTCAATATTGGAATCTGGTTAAGTATGATGGCATGATGCCCAGCAATTCCAAAAAACTCTGGTTTGATTAGTTATACTTCGCATAATGTATATTATGTTAAATAAACTATTTTTCACCCATCTTCTCAAACAGACCTGTCATTGCCAAAGCATATTCTATCAAAAAATTAAAAATTCTTGACAGATAGTATTTTTGTGTTATATAGCATTTCTAGGGTCCGTGTGGGCAGCTAAAACATTACAAGCTAAGCAAGTGTTTTATGTAATCTTCTTTCTTTTAGGCTCACTGGTCAGGACTGGTCTTAGCAACATAAAGCTAATTCATATGCGTAAGTGTATGAATTATAAAAAACCCAAGTTTTTAAACTTGGGTTTTTTGTTTATTTACTGCTTTTTGTTCTGACGAAAATCCCAAGGCACTACAAATTTTGGATTGTTCCACAAGCTCTTGTTTTCTTTGATGGCTTCAAATTACATTAAATAACTTTTATTAATTGCTTTTTTATGTGTTGAAATATCTGATACTCAAATGTCAAGGTATGCGTTTACTTAGATATCTAATCCAAACCAACCCTTCTTTTATTTGCCATAATATTGGAAAATCTGCCCAGTTACTCTAAAAACTCCAAGATTGGTCAGCTTTATTGCTAATTTTGTAAAAATTGAGTAATAAAATATGGTTTTTGTAGCATTTTTGTTTTAGTATATAACAATTTTATTTACACTATCATTTTTGATATTGAATTGGATTAAGGAGAGTTTTGTGAGCAATCTATCACAAATCAGCACCGACAGAAAATTATCTTGGCGGGCATTTGGCCCAGGCATCTTGATGGCATCTGCAGCCATTGGGGCTTCGCATTTAATTTCATCAACTCAAGCAGGTGCTTTGTACGGCTGGCAGCTTGCAATCATAATCATCTTGGCAAACTTTTTTAAGTACCCTTTTTATCGTTTTGCCACCGAGTATGCGTACAATACGGGCAATAGCCTAGTGGTTGGTTACGCAAAAAAATCTCGGTTATACCTATTGGTTTTCTTTGTGATGAATACCATCTCAAGTGTCATCACCACAGGTGCGGTTTCCTTGTTATGTGCGGTAATTTTGGGGTATATATTGCCTTTTGAGACGAATACTTTGGTGTTGTCAGCTATTGTGATGTCATCATCATGGGTATTGCTGATAGGTGGTCGTTACAAGGTGTTGGATAATTTGACAAAATGGATTATGGCAGCCTTGACCATTGCTACGGTTGTTGCGGTGATCATTGCAGCAAGCAAGGCATCGGTGGTCGCACTTGATTTTATTGAGCCATCGCCTTGGAATCTATCAGCTTTGGGTTTTGTTGTTGCACTGATGGGCTTTATGCCTGCCCCACTTGAATTTTCAGTAATCACCTCGGTTTGGACTGCCAAAAAGATTAGCACGGATAACACGAGTCGTTATCAGGGCATGGTAGACCTTAATGTGGGTTATTTAACTTCAGTGGTGCTGGCATTATTTTTCTTGGCGTTGGGCGTCTTTGTACAGTATGGCTCAGGTCAAGAGATTGCCATGCAAGGTGGTGCTTATGTTGGTCAGCTCATCAGCATGTATACAATGACCATTGGCGACTGGTCAAAATTACTGGTAACTTTCATTGCTTTTTTATGTATGTTTGGTACGGTCATCACTTCGGCTGATGGTTATGGACGCACCAATGCTGAGAGCTTATCACTCATCATGAAAGGCACTACTGAACTTACCGAAAAATATGTCAAAATATGGACAACTTTTGCATTAGTGATGGGTTATGCCATTATTGCATTTTTCTTAGGTCAAATGGCAGCTTTATTGAAATTTGCCATGATTGTTGCATTTATTGCCGCACCGATTTATGCTTATCTTAATTATTCTTTGATTAAAAATCAGCCAACCACTTCTGCTGGTATGAAATGGTTTGCGATTAGTGGTATTATCTTTTTGACTGGATTTAGCATCTTGTTTTTGTTGCAGTTTTTCAAAGTGATTGGTTAGCGGTTTTATCTAACAAAAACGATGATATTTTGTATAATACACATTGATAAATCCAATAAAAACAGCCTGCATTATTGACAGGCTGTTTTTATTGGTTAGTAAGCTACTGCTGGATACTTGGTCGTTCGCCAAGCGTAATGCTAATCTTGAGCGACTTGCCATCTCGTAAAATCTGAGCGTCAAGTTTGGTATTTGGGGTGTGCTTAGCGACAATTCCTGTTAGGGTGTTGATGTCATTGGTTGGTATGCCATCAAGATCGGTAATGATATCCCCTACTCTAAGTCCTGCTCGGTGAGCAGGCGTATCTTCCCATACTTGTGAGACGATGACGCCTTGGGCGGATTCTAAGCTGAGGGGGCTATGATTAGATTGGGCAATTCCAACGCCCAACCAACCACGACTGACCTTACCGTCTTTAATGAGTGCGTTCATCACTCGTTCAACGATGGTGTTTGGAATGGCAAAACCAATACCCATTGAGCCACCTGAGCGTGAATAGATGGCGGTGTTGATACCAATCAATGCACCGCCTGCATCCACCAATGCACCACCAGAATTACCAGGGTTGATGGCAGCATCTGTTTGAATAAAGTCCTCGAAAACACTAACGCCAAGCCCTGCACGCCCAAGTGCTGAGACGATACCCTGTGTTACTGTTTGACCGACACCAAAGGGGTTGCCGATGGCAAGTGCTACATCGCCAACACTGACAGGCGTACTGCGAAATGCCAATGGCTCTAACCCATCAAGATTTACTTTAATGACCGCCAAATCGCTCTCTTCATCACTGCCGATGACCTTGGCGTGTGTTTTTCTGCCATCGTTAAGTGCGACAATGATTTCATCTGCCTTACTAATGACATGGGCATTGGTAACGATGTAGCCATCTTTTGAGACAATGACGCCAGAGCCTAGATTTGAGCCCTGCTGTTGCATCTGATTGCCATAGTACCGCTTAAAAAACTCACGAAATGCAGGGTCGTTCATATAAGGGTGTTGGATGGTTTGGGTGGTATAGATATTCACCACTGATTTGGCAGCACGGTTGACCGCATTTTTATAAGAGCTGACTGGTGTGGCGGTGCTGACTGATTGTTCAATGATGGGCGTTGGTGTGGCTGTATTTTTAATAGCAACTGCTTTGTCATCAACTTTGGCAAATAACCACAAAACAAGTAAGCAACAAGCTAAAGCTACTGTAATCAGCCACGGCAAGACCACCCAAAAGCTTATACCTTGTTCGTATTTTTTAAAATGTTCTAAGGTTGGTTTCATGGGCTTTCCTATGGGTTATAACGAATTAGAAACTTTGGGCTAAGATTGGGGTTGGTGATACAAGATAAAATAATTTGCTAAAATTTTATAAAAAAATAATGGTTTTTTGTTAAAAATTTTGTTAAATATTTTTGTTAAGATTTCGTGATTTTTGCGACTTATTTGCACATCAGATAAAAAGTCGTTACAATTAGCCGAAAAACTCATGGTTTCATCAATACATTTAACGAGAAAATGAAGGTGCTATATGGCAATTTCACCACAGGATTTGGCAACTTTTTGTGATAATTATCTACAAGTTTGCGAGTTTAACGACTACTGTCCCAATGGTTTGCAAGTTGATGCAGACACTCCCATCACCAAGATTATTACAGGCGTAACGGCTTGTCAGGCGTTAATTGATGCAGCTGCAAAGCAAGACGCACAGGCAATTTTAGTGCATCATGGCTATTTTTGGAAAGGAGAGCCTACCTCTCTAACTGGAATGAAAGGTCGGCGTGTGCGTACTTTGATGAAATCAGGCATATCGATGCTTGCCTATCATCTGCCATTAGACGCCCACCCTATCATTGGCAATAACGCCCTACTGGCACAAAATCTGGATTTGACCATTACCGGTGCTTTATACCCACATGAAAAACACCCTATAGGCAATATAGCAACTTGTTTGCCGATTATGCCAAGTGATTTTGCTGACAAGATTACTAAAAAACTAGGCAGAAAACCACTACATATTTCAAGCGGTAAGCATAGTTTATCAAAAATCGCCCTATGCTCAGGCGGTGCTCAAGATATGATTGAACAGGCAGCCAAAATGGGTTGTGATACCTTTATCTCAGGGGAAATCTCAGAGCGAACCACACACAGTGCCAGAGAGCTTGGTTTGGATTATTTTGCTGCCGGTCATCATGCCACCGAAAAAGATGGCATTCGTGCGTTGGGCGAGCTTATTACCCAAGAGCTTGGTGTTGTGGTTGAGTTTATTGACATTGATAATCCCGCTTGAGTTTTGTCATAAAAAAACACCCCAAAAGCATCGAGCTTTGGGGTGTTTTTCATTTGCTTTATTTATTTGGCACAATTAAGGTTTGCCCAATACGCAAATTGGTATTATTTTCAAGATTATTCATCTTGATCAGTTGCTCTATATTGATACTATAGCGGCGTGCCAAAGAAGTCAAGTTATCACCAGATTTCACCTTATAAGTGGTGGTTAGCTTTGGCACTTTGATGGTCTGACCACGGCGTAGCTGTGCATTGGCCGAAAGGTTATTTGCTTTGGCAAGCTCAGCAAGTGATATGTCGTATTTATTGGCAAGCACAGTTAGGTTATCGCCAGCTTGTACGGTGTAGTTTTCGGTAGGGAAGCTTGGTGTGCTTGAACGAACACTGCGTTCGGATTTGGATGGTTTTTGCACATCGCCTGCTACAGGAATCGTGATGGTTGCACCCAAGATTAGATTTGATGTGCGAGTCATGTTATTGGCAGCTGCTAGCTCATCAATGCTGATGCCGTGTTTTGATGCTACCGATGTCAAGCTATCGCCTGATTTGACGGTGTATTTGCTTGGGGTGGTTGACTTTTTATCAGTCGTTTTTGATGCGGCGACTGTCTTGGCAGGCACTTTGATGGTCTGACCTCTGATGAGATTAGCGGTCGGAGAAAAGTCATTTAAGGCGGCAATCTCTTGAGTGCTGACACCCAGACTGTTTGCTAAGCCTGTTAGTGTATCTCCTGCCTTAACCGTATAATTCGTGGTGGCGGTATTGTTGGTCTTGGCATTGGTTTTGGTTGTTGCTACTTGAGATGAGCGTGTAGGTTCGGCGGTTGTATCCGCAGGTACTTTTAACACTTGACCAATAAGCACGCCATAAGTTGGCTCAAGATCATTCATCGTTGCTAGTTCATGCAAGCTGATGTTATGTCTGCGTGCAATAACGGTTAGGCTATCGCCTGCTTTTACACGATAGTTGGTTGTTTTGGTGTTAGTGGACTTCGTGGTTTCACCAGTCGGCTTTTGAGTACTTGCTTGGATAGGCTGTTCTTTGACTTTGCCAGGGACGAGCCAAAGTTTTTGACCACGCTGAACATAAGTGTTGGTTGTAATGTTATTATAGCTTGCCAATTGGCTGACACTTAGGTTGTGTGCGGCAGCGATACCTGTCAGTGTGTCGCCTGATTTTACCGTATAGCTTTCAGGAGCGACTTTCGGCTTGGGCGGTGTTTGCGGTGTTTTCGGCTTAGGATTGGCAACAACTGGTTTAGGCGTACTCTTTGGCGGCGTTGGTTGTACAATCACAGGCGTGTTAACAGCAGGTGTTGGTGCATGATGAACGACAGGTGGTGGTACTGGTGTGGGGGCTGGCGGTGTACTCTTGGTAGTTGCAGGTGCAGAATAACTAAGCGTCTTGGTTTGTCCACGAGCTTCCAATACCGACTGGGCGGTTTGTATTGCATCTAACTTGATATTGCCATCATTAGGATTGACCGCCTGCACCATTTCTGGTGTGGCAGACTGAATCTGTGTGGCGATAAAATCACGCTCTTCTTGGGTTAACGCTGGCTCTTGGACGATGGTATTATTAGCGGTTACCTGAGCAATGGTGGTCGGTAGTGTGTTTGACTGCATTAGCTCTTTTTGTGAATTGGTGTTGGCAACCGCCCCTGATTTTGGTAGAACATATTGTGTGCTTTGGGCAGGTGCGGTAGCAACATAGTCGCCACCATCATGATAACTATAGCCTGTTAGGGCGGATAGCTTGGCATTGATGCTGTTGCTTAGACTGTCAGGAACAACAATGCGATTTGGGCCTGCACTATCCACCATCAAGCTGATCAATGCAGGGTTTAATAGACGCAGTTCATCAAAGCTAACACCTGTTACGCTAGCAACTTCCTGCAGACTTACCCCATAGTTGACAGGCACAGTTCTAAAATGCGAATGGTTGGCAATGGCAGGCAAACTCACTCCGTAGCTAGATGGCGATGCCACAATCTGTGATACAGCGATGAATCGTGGTACATAATTCATGGTTTCTTTGGGCAAGTTGAGTGACCAGTAGTCTGTCGGTAGCCCTGCCGCTTCGTTGGCTCTGATTGCACGAGATACCCTGCCTGGACCTGCATTATAGGCGGCTAATGCTAGCTCCCATGAGCCAAATTGATTATAAAGACTGGTCAAAAAATCATAGGCAGCACGAGTGGATTCAATAACATCACGGCGACCATCATAGCCTGATGTCTGGTTTAGACCATAGATACGCCCTGTACTAGGGATAAACTGCCACAGACCTGCTGCTGCTGCATTTGAAGTGGCTGATGGGTCATACGAACTTTCAATGATGGGTAGCAAAGCAAGTTCGGTGGGGATGCCTCGGCGTTCAGCTTCGGTTACAGTATGATATAGATAGCGTGAAGCACGGGCAGTCAGACGATTAAGATAACTTTGACGGCTATAGAACCATGATTTTTGTGCTTCAATGCGAGCATTATTCGTCTCGCCCATGCGATAGCCACGGCGTAGCCTATCCCATAAGTTGCCATAACGTTGAACAGTCAAAGCATCGCTTTCTACCATACTCATATCAGTGGCTTGAAGCAACTCTTCTAGCTCATCAAGCGTGCCCTCATCAAGCACGCCAGCATAACTCGATGGTTGGGCAACCGGTCTAGATGGTTGAGAGATTGGTTTGGACTGCTTGGTAACGATGGGTTTGCTAACGGATGCGGTACTAGGGGTAGGCGTGGTGTTGGTGGTGCTACACGCTGCCAACAAACAGGCAGATACCGCTAAGGTGAGTGGTTTTGGTAGTTGTGATTGCTTTGGGGTTTTTTGTGATAGGTTTGATGTTTTTTTTGACAAAGGCAGCTGCGTCATGTTAAAGACCTTTAAATATGAATATGAAAAAATTACAAAAAAGATGCTTAATGAAAGGGGTAATAATGCCTTATTTTTTCAGTATTATCAATCGCCATCCTAAAAAAATATCAAAAAACCGCCAATTTTTCTTATATAAAGCACAACTGACGGCAAATAGATAGCAAATAACCGCAAGTGTTGGTTGCTTAACGCTTTTGCCCATCTTAATTGATGGCAACTTGTGATACTGAGCGTAGCAATACCGCACTACCACCCACCGATGACAAAGTTACACGAGAAGTGGTTATCAACTTGACAGGCTTACCATCTTCTAGCCAAGTTTCGGTGGTGATGACTTGGGCACGAGCTTGGTTGCCTGAAACTATGATATCACTAATGGCAATATCATAATGATAATTAGTAGATTTTGCCCAGCTTGTTTGTAGTAATTGCAAGTAGTTATTTTTATCCAAATTGGCGGTTTTACCGTTTCTGGTTAAAGAAATAATTGCTTCATTGGACACCAAGCGAGCAACTTGTCCGATGTTTTTGCTATTGGCAGCGTTACTCATGGCACTGGCATATGCCTGCACGGACGATTCACTGATGGCGTGGGCAGGCGATGAAATAAGTGTTGTCGCCCCTAAAGCCGTGATGAGACCAATACTCATTGATGGCAACAATCGCTTGCCTGACATTTTACCCAGCGTACCAATGATGGTAGCCAAAGCACCAATATACACTCCTTTTTTGAGTAGCGTTTTTGTGCGGTCTTTGTGTTGTGTTGTATTCATAACAAGCCCTTATTTTTAGGTGTATTGTAGCTACAATAGCAGATGTGCTTTAACTGATGATGGCTGATTGTAACGAATTGTTGCAATTATTGGGTATTCATGTACCGTAAATTCTATCAAATATTTATTTGGTATCTTCTGGCACATCTGTGTTTTCAAGCTTTGCTCCGATATGGCTCATGCGTCTTTCCATAAGCTGTCTGGCTAAAATCTGCATGTCATCAACACGGTCAAATTCATCAACAATCTCAAGCCCTAATAAGGTCTCAAGTACATCTTCTAAACTGACCAATCCTTTAACTTCACCAAACTCACCTACCGCCAAAGCAATGTGTACTCGTTCTTTGAGCATCAAATCAAGCAGGTCAAACAGCTTCATCTTAGCAAAAACAAAGTTGATGTCTCGGCGAAATTTTTTGATGGGTGTATGTATCTCTTGATTAGCCTTAGCAATCAGTAGGTCTGATTTTAGGACAAAGCCTGTGGCACTATCCAAATCTTCATCAAAAATTGGAAAGCGTGAGAATGGTAACCTTGGGTGGTTGGCAAAAACATCGCCGACAGTCATGCTCTCATCAAACGCCATCGTTACCGAGCGTGGTGTTACAATATCTTCAACATTTATCATGCTCAGTGCCAATGAGTTTTTGATGATGCGTGTCTCAAGCTCACTTATCTCACCCAAACTTTCACCTTGATTGGCAAGAGCGATGAATTCATGACGGCTAAAAGTATTTTCAGTATTGCCACGAGTGAGTAAACGAGAGATTTTTTCTGCCACCCAGACAATTGGCATTAAAATAATATTGATAAAACGCACATAATATGCCACAGGCACAGCAAAGCGTCGCCAGTAAGTTGTGCCTAGTGTTTTTGGGATAATCTCCGTACCAAGCAAAATAGCAATCGTCATGACTGCACTAAATACGCCAAACCACATATCGCCAAAAACGATGGTTGCCTGAGCACCTGCACCAAGCGAGCCTAATGTGTGAGCAACAGTGTTTAAAGTTAAAATAGATGAAATGGATTTTTCAATATTGTTAACTTTGACATCCGCCAAGAGATTGGCAATCTTGGGATTGGTCTCTTGTAGTGTATCAATATAGGACGGCGTCATCGTCAGTAGCGTGGCTTCTGAAATAGAACACAAAAAAGAAGCAACCAAAGACAAGGAAATAAAAAAGATGAGTAACGCAATATTGGCAGATGTTACTGGCGTGGCTTGACTGGCGATTGCTTGGCTAGTAAAGAATAAAGTGCTAAGCAATAAAGGCAATACAAAAAAAGAAGTCAAGCTTAATCGGTGTCGGGGCATAAAAATTTGTTCTAAAAAAATAAACCAATATATTAAGGCAAATCCATCATAACTGCAAGTCTTAAGCCAAATTTCTATTTTTCATGGATGATTATCATCTAAATTGATGCGATGCGTGCTTGCCCATTTAAGAATAACGATACACAACGCACTTGTGTATCGTTTGTCTCGCCCTACTTTGTCGCCACTACCTACTTTTTTAGCTTTTTTGTGCTCTTGTCGCCAATGGTAACCACTAAGGTGAACAAAACATGGCAAAATAGAGTGTTTTAGATGAATTGCATAGCGTTATGTAGTGATTTTATGGTATGATATGCGTTATTTTTTGTCTTTGTCTGACCAATTTTCATTCATAGTAAGGAGTTTATATGTTAGATTTTTTCATCGCTAGTGCTCACGCTACTGCAGCAGCCCCTGCCCAACCAAACGCTTTTTTGCAAATTTTACCCATGATTGCAATTTTTGCGATTTTTTATTTTTTGGTTCTTCGCCCACAATCAAAGCAAAGAAAACAGCATCGTGCGATGGTTGATGCTTTGGCAGTCGGCAATGAAGTGGTATTTGCTGGCGGTCTGATGGGTAAAGTTACCAAGATTGAAGGCGATTATGCTGTTGTTGCCCTAAATCCAACCAACTCAATCAAAATTCAGCGTGCCAGCGTAATCAGTGTATTGCCTGCGGGTACGATTGACAACATTTAATTAAAAATGACAAAACTTGCGTTGGCAGGTTTTGTTTTTTGTTTTATTTGCATGATGTTAAGCGATAAGTTGCTTAAAGCACCATCAAATCATCATGCCTTAACCATAAGAAATACTTATGCATTACCCTGTTTGGAAATACATACTCATCGCTGTGGTATTAGCTGTTTCTGGTTTGTACGCCCTGCCCAATCTTTACCCAGACGAACCTGCGGTACAGGTTACAGGTGCTTCTGCCGGTGTGGAGCTGACCGAAGATGTACTGACACAATCACAAGGACTGCTAGACCAAGCCAATCTTAGCCATCATGGTGGTAGTTTTGCTAATAACAGTGCCCTACTTCGCTTAAAAACAGCCGAAGACCAACTAAAAGCACAAGAAGTGCTACGCCGTGAGCTTGGTGAAAACTATGTCGTGGCACTAAACCTTGCCCAAACCACTCCAGAGTGGTTACGCAATATCGGTTCTAAGCCAATGAAACTTGGATTAGACTTGCGTGGTGGTGTGCGTTTTGTGCTTGAAGTGGATATGGATAAAGCCCTAGAGCAACGCCTAGCTACTGCCAGTCAAGATGTGCGTCGTGCCTTGCGAGCCGACAAAGTTGCCATTAAAAGCCTAAGAACTACTGACGATGGTTTAGTGTTGATTTTTAATGGGAGTGAAACTCGTGACCGTGCTCAAAGCATTTTACAAGCTAGCATGGCAGATGAATTCTCCTTGCGTCCATTGGCAGATGCTGAAGGTGCAGCATTGCAGATGTCTTATACTGAGGCACGCCTTCAAGAGATTAACGACTATGCTGTTGGGCAAAACTTGACCACCTTGCGTAACCGCATCAATGAGCTGGGTGTGGCAGAAGCATTGGTACAGTCTCAAGGAGAAAACCGCATCGTTGTTGAATTGCCAGGTGTTCAAGATACCGCCGAGGCGAAGCGTGTGCTTGGTCGTACAGCCAATCTTGAGTTCCGTCTGGTTAGTGATGAATCAGATAACTATGCAGGTGGAATCGCACCTGCAGGTACAGAGGCTTATCCGTTTGGTGATTTGAATGGTCCACCAGTACTCCTTAATCGCCAAGCGATTGTTACGGGTGAAAAAGTACAAGATGCTCAGCCAGGTCTAGATGACCATGGTCGTCCGCAGGTGTCTATCAGACTAGATACAGCGGGCGGTAAAATGATGCAGAACGCCACTCGTACAAGTGTTGGCAAACAAATGGCTGTATTGTTCATTGAGAACAAACAACGCATTGGCTATGAGACCGACCCACAAACAGGCGAAACCAAAGAAGTTCGTACGCCATATGCCGAGATGCGCGTCATCAACCGTGCAACCATCAATGATGTGCTTAGCTCTTCATTCGTCATTACAGGTATTGATTCTCATGCTGAAGCTGGCGAGCTTGCCCTACTGCTTCGTTCAGGTGCATTGGCAGCACCGATGTACTTTGTTGAAGAGCGTACCATCGGCCCTTCTTTAGGTCAAGATAATATTGATAAAGGTCTGACAGCGTCGATGATTGGTTATCTGCTGGTGTTCTTATGGATGATTATCTTCTATCGTGCGTGTGGTGTGATTGCTAATATTGCATTGGCGTTAAACATCATGATGTTGATTGCTTTGATGTCAATTCTGGGTTCATCATTAACCTTGCCAGGCATCGCAGGCGTGGTCTTGACGATGGGTATGGCAGTCGATGCTAATGTGCTAATTTTTGAGCGTATTCGAGAAGAACTGGCTGCAGGTGCAAAACCAAAATCAGCGATTGTAGCAGGCTTTGATCGTGCATTTAATTCAATTTTTGATGGGCAAATCACCACTTTGTTAGTGGCGTTCATCTTGTTTGCGGTTGGTACAGGTCCAATCAAAGGTTTTGCAATCACGCTTGCTATCGGTATTATTACTTCATTATTTACCGCCATTACCGTAACTCGTGCAATCATGCAACTGTGGTACGGCAATCGCAAAAACTTAACAAAAATTAGCATCGGTTAGGAGTCTATGATGAGTAATGAAAATAATCCAATCGAGCAGTCATCAGTTGCCGAACCTGTGCGTCGCCGTCGTGGTCCACGCCGTGATGGTAAAGGTAGTAATGCAAGAGCTAATGAACAAGCACTGGCTGGGCAAGACATCATTACTGTTGATGAGGCTGCCGAAAAAGCAGGTGGTGTTAAGCTGATTGGTAATCGTCGCATCATTCCCTTTATGAAAATCGAGATACCGATGATTGTCATCTCGGCTTTGTTGGTGATTGTTAGTATTGTTGCCATCACAGTCAAAGGGTTAAATTTGGGGCTTGATTTTACAGGCGGTGTGTCGGCGGATGTTAAGTATGAACAATCTGTTGAGCAAGCACAAGTCATCTCTGCACTTTCAGAAAAAGGGTTTAATGATGCCGTAGTGCAATATCTTGGAACTCGCAACGAACTGCTCGTGCGTCTGCCACCCCAAGATACTAAGGATCCAGAAGGGTTAAGCCAAGCACTAAATCAAGCCTTAGACTTGCCATCAAATGCCGCTACCGTAGACAATATCAGCATCATCGGTAGCCAAGTGGGCAATGAGATTTATCTAGACTCTATCTTAGCACTTGGGCTGGCACTTGTCTTGATGATGATTTATGTATCCGTGCGATTCCAGTTTAAGCTAGCTTTGGGTGCGGTGCTTGCCCTATTTCATGATGTGATTGTAGTGTGTGGTTTGTTCGCCCTTTTTGGCTGGCCGTTTGACTTAACAGTATTAGCTTCTGTACTTGCCTTGATTGGTTATTCGGTGAACGATACGATTGTTGTTTATGACCGTATGCGTGAGAATTTCCGTCGTGTGCGTGGACTGACACCATATCAAGTGGTTGATTTGTCATTGACAGAGACGCTAAGGCGTACCATCATGACTTCAGGCACAATCTTTGTGGTAGTACTCTCCCTATTATTCTTGGGTGGCGAAAGCTTATTTTGGTTCGCCTTGGCTCAATTTATTGGGACGATTGCAGGTACTTACTCATCGGTATATGTTGCAAGTTCAATTCCGCTTCGCATGGGTTTATCTCGTGAAGACTTTGTTGTTCAGGTTAAGCCTGAATTTGAAGAAGAGGTGGTTGTATTTGCTGACCCCGACATTCAAAACGCTAAAGACTGATGGACAACAACAATCCCCAAACTGTTTTGGGGATTGTTGTTTTTGATATAATAAAACCCAACCACCAAACATAAGATTGGCTAACATGACATTCATTCAAGATTTTTTTGGCAAATTATCCTTAAAAACACAAGGGTATTTACTGGTGTTTTTTACAATGTGTATTTGGGGAGGATTTAGTCTGTTTGCCCGAGTGAATGTCCATTGGCAGGTATCAGTATGGGATGTGATTGCCATGCGGTTTGCCTTTGCTGGCGTGATTTTATTGCCAGTGGTATGGGGCATGAAGCGATGGGATTTTTTGTTTACTTGGCGTGCCTTTGTGCTTGCCATGCTAGGGGGTGTGGGTTATAGTAGTTTGGTTTATACGGCATTTACTCTAGCACCTGTCGTACACGGAGCGGTTTTTTTAAATGGCATGATACCTGTTGCTACCACTTTGCTGTTGGCAATATTTTTTGGGGTGAAGCCTGATGTAAATACCAAAATCGCTCTCGCCATCATCATTGCCACATTATTTATGATGAGTGCGATGATACTATCAGGGGCATATCATTTTAATGTGGGCGATGTGATTTTTATTACTTGTGCTTTTTGTTGGTCGGGTTTTGGTATTTTATTAAAAGAATGGCAATTCACACCATGGCAAACCATGTGTAGTACGGTGTTTTGGTCGGCAGTGGTATATCTGCCAATTTATGGGTTGTTTATTGGTTTTTCATCTCCTAATGCTAGCCTAACTCATTTGGTAATCCAAGGGGTCTTTCATAGCGTATTGGTGATGATTGTTGCTACCTTAACCTATGCGATGGCGGTAGCAAGGCTTGGAGCATTCTCGGCAGGCGGTCTGTCATCGCTTGCTCCGTTCATTTCCGCCCTACTTGCTGTACCACTGCTCAATGAGGCACTAAACCCTGTGATGGTGCTTGGACTCATTGGTATGGGGCTTGGTACAGTACAGCCGTGGCAGTGGCTAAAGCGTTGATTGATTGTTTATTTTTGACTGATTAGGAGAGATTATGAATAGCTTAAAGAGCATTGCGGTATATTGTGGTTCTAACTTTGGTAATACGCCTAAGTATTATGAAGCCGCCAAACTGATGGGTAAAACACTTGCCGATAACGACATTCAGTTGGTTTATGGTGGTGGCAATGTTGGGTTGATGGGTACGATTGCTGATAGCGTGCTAGAAAGTGGTGGTATGGCGACAGGTGTTATCCCTACCTTTTTAAAACAAAAAGAAGTCGCTCATCTGGGTCTGACCACACTGATTGAGACAGCAGATATGGCGACTCGCAAATGCAAGATGATTGAGCTTGCTGATGGATTTATTGCGATGGCTGGTGGCATTGGTACGCTAGAAGAGCTGTATGAAGTACTGTCTTTGCTACAATTAAAACAGCACGCCAAGCCAGTTGGCATACTAAATACAAATGGATTTTTTGACCCACTGTTAAATACTTTGCAAAAATGTGCTGATGAAGGGTTCATGCCACAACAGAGCATGGCACTGCTTTGTGTCTCTGATGACCCAATTGAACTACTCAATAAGATGGCAAAGTTTAAATTTTATGATTCACCAAAATGGGTGCAACCAAGCTGGCTAGATAAAAAGGCCATACCAACTTGGTAGTGGGCTGTCAAAAACACGATTTTGGATAAAAGTCATCAGGTTTTTAGATGAATTGGCAAAAAATATACAAAAAACACTTGCAATAAAATAAAACGAATGTACACTATATCCATCTGCTTTATGCGTGTGTTTTGTCTGATTATTGGCAATTTATTCAAAATTAAATGATTTCACCTTGAGTTTTTGACTAGGTGTTTTTGAAAAAATTTGTTACAATAAACAGATATTATTTATTTTATTTTAACTGTAATTAAAAAGGTGATGGCTATGGACATCAAAAAGATTCGTGAACTTATTGATTTAATGGAAGAAAAAGATTTGGTCAATCTTGAGTATGGTCATGATGACAATTATGTCAATTTAACGCGTAATGTAGCTGTTCAGACCATCGCCGCTAGCCCTGTGGTCGCTCCTGCCACCACAGCAGTATCTGCCACTCCAAAAGCCCCAAGCGGCAAAGTTGAGACCTCGCCAATGGTGGGTGTATTCTACTCTGCACCAAGCCCAAATGACCCACCGTTCGTTAAAGTTGGTCAAAAAGTACAAGCAGGCGATCAGCTTGGCATCATTGAAGCAATGAAAATCATGAATCCGCTAGAAGCCACCCAAAGCGGTATCATCGAAGAAATCTTGGTCAATAATGCTGATGTGGTGCAATTTGGTCAGCCTGTTATTCGCTATAAAGCGTAGGTGAGCGATGATTAAAAAATTATTGATTGCAAACCGTGGCGAGATTGCCCTGCGTATCGTGCGTGCGTGTAAGCAGCTTGGCATCTCAACTGTCGGCGTATATTCTACCGCTGATAAAGATTTGATGCACTTGCGTTTCGTTGATGAGGCGGTCTGTATTGGTAATGCTCCATCATCACAAAGCTACCTAGACATGAACGCCCTGCTCTCTGCAGCTGAGGTTACAGGTGCTGACGCCATTCATCCTGGCTATGGGTTTTTATCCGAGAACGCTGAATTTGCTGAAAAAGTTGAAGAAGCAGGCTTAACCTTTGTAGGTCCTCATGCTGACCACATCCGCCTAATGGGCAATAAAGTTTCTGCCATCAATGCCATGAAAAAAGCAGGTGTACCAACAGTACCAGGCTCTGTTGGGGCGATTACTCTACACAATGCCGAAGAACAAGCCAAAAACATCGGTTTTCCACTCATTGTCAAAGCAGCAGCTGGCGGTGGCGGTCGTGGTATGCGTGTGGTAGAAAGGTTTGAGGAACTCATCAACCAAGTGCAAGCTGCCAAAGCCGAAGCGGAAAGTGCTTTTGGTGATGACACGGTGTACATGGAGAGATTCTTAAAAAACCCACGCCATGTTGAGGTGCAGGTTTTGGGGGACGGCAATGGCAATGCCTTACATCTGTTTGATCGTGATTGCTCATTGCAACGCCGTCATCAAAAAGTTCTAGAAGAAGCCCCTGCCCCAGGCATTCCTAACGACATTAGGCAACCCATTTTAGATGCGTGTGTACGTGCTTGCGAACAAATTAAGTATCGTGGTGCAGGCACTTTTGAATTCTTATATGAAGATGACCAGTTTTTCTTTATTGAGATGAACACTCGTGTGCAAGTAGAGCATCCTGTTACTGAGATGATTACAGGTATTGACATTGTGGTTGAGCAGTTAAAAATCGCTGCAGGTTATGGTTTGTCTTATCATCAAGATGAAATTACCATTCGTGGGCACGCCATTGAATGCCGTATCAATGCAGAAGACCCATCAACTTTCATGCCCTGCCCTGGTAAGATAGAAAATCTCTTTACCCCAAGTGGTTCAGGCGTGCGTTTTGATTCGCATTTATATCAAGGATATAATATTCCAAGTTATTATGATTCTTTGATTGGTAAGCTCATCTGCCATGCTCAGACACGAAGTCAAGCCATCGCTAAGACATTGCACGCATTAGATGAGCTAATCATTGAAGGCATCAAGACAAATGTACCTTTACATCGTGATGTGATTTTGCAAGATGAAGCATTCGTCAATGAAGCACAAAATATCCATTATCTAGAAAATCATCTACTTGCTCCAAAACAAACCAAGTGATTCAAAGTTTCTAGAATATTAAACAAAGAACCATAAAAAAGGGTGAATATCCACCCTTTTTTATGGTTCTTTGTTTGTTGTTTTGGATTTATTCTCTATAGCTTGCACCCTTAATGACAACATTACCTTAGTACAAGCAAATCGCCACAGACGACGGCAACGGCGTTTGATAGCAAGCTGTTTTTGACTTGTGGCATGACGCAAGCGATGGGTTTGCAATTTAGCAGGACGCACCTTGCATCTGACTCTAAGTCGTTTTGTCATATTACGGCGTTGCATTTTCTGTATCATCTGTTTGTGTTGGAGTCTCAATCCAGCCATTATGCATGATGGGTAGATAAGGGTTGTTGCTTGCAAAGTTTTCAACAAATTCATTGGCATAGGCAAGCACATCAATGCTATTGGCAGTGTTTGGGGTGCGTGCATGATTTGGCAGGCGGTCAAAGTTGTATTTAACCCCTGACTCTATGAGCGTCAATGTGTCAATAAAGATGGGCTTATCACTCATCGGAGCTTTAGTGAGCTGTTGAATTTGATTAACCAGTCCAAACTGTTTGCGGTTGTGTATCCAACTGATTTTGCCATTGTCAATACCATAGTGCCACACCGGTGGCTCTTTGGTGTAGTCATCTTGATTGGGTAGCTTGACATGATAGTAATGATTGATTTGAGATTTTAAGATATTGACAATCAATGTGACAAATTTTTGGCTATTAATTTTTTTTGTTTGAATCTCTTGCGATGACTCTTGTGCCTGCTGAGTTTGCGTACTGATATTAACATGGCTCTCACCATCAATGATTTCATATTCATGATAACCTGCATGATTGTCAAGCTGTGGGTATTTGGCTATCAGCTCATTATATAAAGTATCAGCAAAAACATAGCGACTGTACGCCAACCCTTTGTTATCAGGAGCATTTTGAATGATGGTTTTGCTGTTTTTGATGAGATTTTTGGTATGAACATCTAAATTTTTAGTAAAATTCGGTAAATCAAGCACAGTTTGGGCGTTCACTTGTCTCATCTGCGTCGCATCAAGTGCCAAATAACTTTCTTTGGTTGCCTTTAAATAAGATTTAATAAAATCTTGAGTAAAGGT
Source organism: Moraxella sp. E33BD (assembly GCF_041807865.1). Lineage (NCBI taxonomy): Bacteria > Pseudomonadati > Pseudomonadota > Gammaproteobacteria > Moraxellales > Moraxellaceae > Moraxella > Moraxella sp. E33BD. Next base: position 70,560 of record NZ_JBGTZD010000001.1, read on the forward strand.
CTTGGGGAGACTACCATCATTTAACGGAATGGCAAGCCACTTATCTTTCCACTGATCACCAAGCTGTTTATCTAATGCTAGGCTTTGAATTAAGGCGATATTATCCGCCCATAGATAAACCACACCGTTCTTTATGTCAATATAAATTGGCTGACTAACGGCAAGGGTAAGATTTTTGGCGTCATAACGAGCTTCTGGAATGGCGGTGATGACCCCAGATAAGGGCTGATAGTTGCCTGTAATGGTAATCTTGGTAGGCTTGATTAGGTACTCATTAAGCAGTTGGGATTTTTTAATGGCTAAAGGGTCTGGTTCGCTAGCAATAACCACCCCAGTCAGCATTTCTTGCTGACCCATGGCGTGTTCTTGTACTTCTGCGATGAATTTTTGTTCAAGTTCTGATGTTTCAAGTGATTGATTTTGTTTATAAAAATTTTCAAAATCAAAACGCTGATAGTGATTGACGCTCATGTTGTCATTAAGACAAGACAAATAGGCTTCTTTGATGACATTACCATCATTTGCGATGCGTAACTCATCATCTTTGGCAGATTTTAGTAACGCAATATAGGCGGTATCATGTTGCCGCTGACAAATTTCAATGGCATCTGCCTTTCCCATATCATCATGCGGTAGTGATACGCTAATTGTGGTTTGGTAGCCAAACGATGATCGTAGCTGTGATTGCACCGCATCAGATAGGATTTGTTTGGGATTATTCACGCTTTGGGTGCTATGCGTCTTTTGTTGGGTCGTCGTAGCACAGCCTGTCAATGCCATGCTAAGCATCAGAACCAACGAGCCTAGTTTTGCTGATTGAAATGAGTGGTTGTTTTTCATGACTTATCCTTGATGTTTTATAATATTAACCATGCTATTTTTTATTTGTCAAATTGATCCATCGCTTCTTGAGACATCTCTTCTACAACGCCATAATCACCATCTTGAGTGTATTCATATGATTGGCGTGCTTGTTTGGCCTTTTTTTGTAATTTAGCGTCTTCAATCGTATCAATAAGCCACTTTGTGCCATCAAACTCTTTGTTGGTATTAAAACTATTGGCAAGTTTATCATTTAGCGGATGTGTAAATGGCTTGCTAGAAAATCGTGTCTGATGAATGGATTTTGTGCGTACATTTTCCAAAGACTCATTAAGCGACTCAATGACCTGCGTACCAACAATCTTACCTTGATGGTCTAGATAAAAATAATTCGTTTGAGTCAAATTCATTGACAAGACGCTCTCGATGAGCTGCATTAAGTTGCCCAAATCTTGGCTATGATAGCCATCATTGATGAGTGCCAAATCATCAATCGCCTGCTTAATTTTAGCTGATTTACCATCAGTGTAGTCGGCAGTATTGGCATCTACATGGGCTTTTAGGGCTTTACTGATATGCTTAATGACAACACCTGTAGCATTGCCCAAATCATGCAGATCAAAATGCACCTTAATGGCAGAAGTTGCCCCTATTTTTTTGGCAAATTTGTCATTTGAGATATCAACAGCCGTGAAGTTTTCATCATCTAACTCTTTGATGGTATCAAGTATGCCTTGATTGATGGCATCAAAAATGACAGGCATGGGTAACTGCTTATGTAAATCATTAGGCAGTGCAAAAGTCATCTCCCGCTCTGGCAACTCGCTAAGCGATGGCATATGCTTTGATGCCCTAGTAGCAATGATTGGCAGTATGGCAGACACATCAGCCTTTAGTTTAGATTGATTAAAATCAAGCTGTATGGGCAACTGAATGGAGTATTCCATCGTTGGCGAATAAAAATCCATTGAGCCTACCGTTGTGATTTGGCGTGCTTGTGGTTGATGATGACTAAGTACGGTAACGACATTTCGGTCATAAACATAAAGGTTTTTTGCTGATATTTGCCCGTCAGTCTGTTTATTATTATCCAAAAACATACTCAAAAACCCCACAAGCATGGGCGGAAGGTTACCTAACGCATAATTTTTGGATGACAGGACAGGTTGGTCTGCCAAGCCTTCTTGTTTCATGCGTTTGTAATCATCAAACGCCGTCTTGATTTGAGTGAGTGGACTGCGTTCTGTGTTGGATTCTGGATGATGGTATTGCTCGGCACTATGTCTAATGGCGTCATGCAGTGTTGTCATCTGTGATGGCTGATACTCATCATATCTGTCATGCAAGGCAACATCTAGACAGTTAATGTTGTCAATGTATGCCTGTGCGAATGCTTCTGCGTCATTATGATGACCCTTTCCTGAATTCAGTAACGACTGTATGGTGCGGTATTTATTCAGATGGCACTGTTTTTCTTGCACCAAAAAATCCAAATCGTCTTTTGTTATTGATTGCATGATATAAAAGCTGGGCGATAGATTGGCATTTAATGTAATCACTTCACTACAATCATGATAATTTTTATAGACCAAATCATAATAATCATATTGCTCATCAGCATAGGATTGGATTTGACGGTTTGGTGATAAAGCCTGTCTAATGGTGGTGTTGTACATCATTGCACAGCTTTTGGCATATGCCAAGTCTTCAGCAATATAGCCACCTTTGCCATACAACGGCTGACTTTGGGTGTCAAAATCTTTGATGGCGACATCCAACTGTTCGAGCAGTTGTTTTACTTCGGCGTTATTGGTGGTAATCGTAGGGTCTTTTTCAATCAAGTCATCAAGCGACAAGGAGATATCAGCAACATCTTCTTGTAGCTGATAAGCCAAGCTCTGCACAAAAGCACCTTGCTCAATAAGTGCACGACTAACATCATCAGCGTCATGACTTTGGGTGGTAATGCCTTCAGGAATTCTCCCCAATACCTCATCATCATAACGCAAACCACCCAATACTTCCTCCGTCAAGTAGTCATCATACGAGCGATATGCAGGCTGGTATTTATTTTGATTTTGGTATGTGTAGGTCTTTAGAATGCTAGCTGTTAGTGTATCAGCACCATGATTGACACTGTCTTTACCAACCATAGGCATGGCTCTAGAATGAATGGTAGATAAGGCGAAACGATCTGATTGTAGGTGGTTTTTTAGGGCATTGGTTAGCTTATTTTTACTGATGGTGGCAGGCGATTGCTCATCGCTGAATAACTCTAAAGCATTTCCATGCATCTGACTGTATGCCCAATTGGTCTTAGCTAAGCTACTAGGCTGAGTGCTAGGCGTGCTTTGGCAAGCACTTAACATCAATGCACCAATCAAGACAACACCTAGCTTCAAGGTGGGCTTGGTTGATTTTTTCATGATTATTTCCTTATTTTATAAACTAATGAATTTTATTATACTAAAAAGCTCTCTTGGCATCAGAGATATTTTATATCTTTGTGAAAAATAGCCCCATCATCACAAAATCACCACAAAACTAATCGCCTATTTGCCTTAAAAATAGGATAACCACATCAATCCAATGATTTTACTAAATTATTTACCAAAATAATCCAACAAAACCTCAAGGCACTTTTTGGCTTTGGCGGGCAACTGTTCTTTGGAGATGGATACTGCACTTAAAGTTAGTGATGGTAGTGAGTATTCAGTCAACACAGGAACAAGTCTACCAGATAGAATAAATGGCTTGGCATCAAGCTCGCTTGCCTTGACAATGCCATAGCCTGATGCGGCAAGTTCTAGAGCAACGGTTTGGTCGTTGCTGATGAGGCGTGATGATACTTTGATGCTAAATTTATCATGAGCTTTTTGAAACTCTAGGTTATCATAGAGTCTTTCATCATTGGTAATAAAAGCGTGTGTGGATAGGTCTTTTGGTACACTGATGGCTGAATGCTTGTCTAGATAACTTGGCGAAGCAAGTAGTAGCTGTTTTAGTTTGGTCAAGCTAACACCTTGAGGACTTTCTTCTAGCAATAACGCAAAATCAATGCGGTCTTCTATCATATCAAGATTATTGCCACGACAAATGATATTGAGTGCTAGATTTTCATGTGTTTTTAGCCATGAGTTTAGTGCGGGAATGAGGTAATTGCTGGCGATGACAGGCGAGGTAGCAATACGCAAATTGCCTGAGATTTCATCTTTTAATTGTAGGACATTTTCTTTGCCCTGCTCGGCAGCTTTCATCATCTGCAAGGCGGCATGATACAGGCTTTCACCTGCCTCGCTTAGACTCAGCTTGCGAGTAGAGCGATGCATGAGCGTTACGCCCAAGTCCGTCTCAAGCGTACGAATCTGCTGACTGACCGCACTGGTGGTAATGCCCAATTCCTTGGCAGCACTGCTAAATGACCCATGGCGAGCCACGCTAGCAAAAATCGCCATACTACGCAAATTATCTAACATAAACACCTTTTTGTTATTGATATTGGTTGAAACAAGACGCCCTTTTTGTTGCTAAATCTCTACATCTGTTATTTAGTAGAATGATCCAAAGTGAGCTTGGTGCTTACGATGATGGGGTTTTTGTCATTTTGGATGAAACCAAGTTGCCACAGTTGCTGCACAACAGGACTTTGGATAATTTGGTTTTGAGCATCAATGAGTACATCTGCTACACGCTCTTGTTGTAAAACATATGGCGTGCTGTGTTTGTCATTATCCGTCAACGAAGGCAGTTCATCGCTAAGTTGCATATCTGGAAAATGACGAGCGATTTTCTCTTTAGCAGAAGCAAAGCTGGTATCAACTTGTGCGTTATTACTTTGTACATATAATGTACTGACATTGTCAATACTCCCCATCATTCGGCTATGATGTAATAACGCCAACTCATCATTATCAAAAATGCCCTCTTGGCGTGCTAAAAATAACCAATAGTCCCACTTTTGTGCATCCCATTCACCCGTCAGCTCAGCTTTTGGTGCGTGTAATTTTTGAATCAAGCTGGCTTTATTGGTCAGCTCTATTGGCTCATTTGTATGATTGGCTAGTACATCAGATGGTAAGCTATCTTGATGGGCGTGCTTGGTATCCGCAGTACTTTGCAAGTCTGTATCCAAGATTGAGTCATCATTGGTTAAAATATCATCTGTTAGGCTTTGAACCCCTTGAATCTCTTTAGGTTGCAAATCTAGTTCTTGGCAAGCCATCTCATCATTATCATTTGATGGGTAATGACTCATCTGTGGCTCTATGCTTACCTTTTGTGTATGCGTTACATCAACACCATCAGACATCTCTTCGGTGGCATGGTTGTCTATGGCATGATTGTTGATATTATCATTCGTATTGCCATCTGTATGGTTATCGGCTTGTTCGGCTACATCAGCGGTTGTATCAGCCACATTGATTTCGTTGGTGGTGGTTTGATTGGAAAAGGTTTGGTGGGTGTGTAGCGGACGAAACGCCAGAAGTCTTAAAATCCCCATTTCAAGTGCCTGCATTGGCGTGCTAGCAAGGCGGACTGATTCACGAGTTTTGATGGCAATCTCATAATACAGTTGCAGAGTATCGGCAGAGATTTTTTGGGATAGGTTTAAAAATGCTCGTCTTTGCTCTTGATTTTTATCCATCTGTAATGGCAAAAATTGTATCAAGGCAAGCTCATGCAGTCCATCAATGATGGCATCAAGTACTGCCACTGCATCAACCATCTGCTCACGCAAACGAGTGATATGCTGTGCAACCTGTTGGCGTCTGTCGGTATAAATATCGTCAATCAGCGATATCACATCAAGCCCATCAACAAGCCCTAGCATTTGTGCGACTGTATCAGCATTGAGACGACCGCCACCAAAGGCAATGGCTTGGTCAGTTAAGGATAATGCATCACGCACCGAGCCTTTAGCGGAGCTAGCCAGTTGCCAAACGGCATTCTCATCAAAGTCAATGCGTTCAGTATTTAAGATGCCACTTAGATGCTCATGTAGCAATGCTTGAGACATCGGACGCAACACAAATTGTAGGCAGCGGGATACGATGGTGATGGGTAGTTTTTGGGGGTCGGTCGTTGCTAGGATAAACTTAACATGTTCAGGTGGCTCTTCTAATGTCTTTAATAGTGCATTAAAAGAGTGCGTTGAGAGCATATGCACTTCATCAATCAGATAGACCTTATAGCGTCCTTGAGTGGGTGCGTAAGGCACATTTTCAAGCAGGTCTCTGGTGTCTTCAACTTTGGTTCGGCTAGCGGCATCAATTTCTATTAGGTCAATAAATCGTCCATTATCCACACTCACACAAGTATCACACACCCCGCAAGGCTGACTTGTGATACCTGTTTCGCAATTGAGACATTTTGCCAAAATCCTAGCGATGGTTGTCTTACCTACCCCACGAGTGCCTGTAAACAGATAAGCATGATGCAACCGACCTGTATCAATGGCATTGGTTAGGGCATGCGTGATGTGCGTCTGCCCTATCATTTGAGCAAAGTTTTTTGGACGGTATTTTCTTGCTAAGACTTGATATTGCTCGCTCATACGATTCTCGTGTGCAGATGACACCACAACTAAAAGACGCCAAGTGATGCATAGCTAGTATAACAGCTAATATTTAGGCTGTCTTGTGGCATATGCCTTATTTAGATAAAATGTAAACCGATTCCAAAGTAAGTCAATCGATCAGCTCTCTTGTTTATGTCTCATGTGCGGAAACAAAATGACATCACGAATACTTGGAGCGTTGGCAAAAATCATCACAAGGCGGTCAATACCAATGCCTTCACCGGCTGTTGGCGGTAAGCCATATTCTAAGGCTTCAATGAAATCGGCGTCATAGTGCATTGCTTCATCATCGCCTGCATCTTTTTCGGCGACTTGGGCACGAAAGCGTTCGGCTTGATCAATAGGGTCGTTTAACTCTGAAAAACCATTTGCCAATTCTCGTCCGCCAATAAAAAACTCAAAACGGTCAGTAATGTGTGGATCATCATCATTACGGCGAGCCAATGGCGAAGTTTCTGCTGGGTATTCGGTAATGAAAGTCGGCTGTCTTAGCTGTGTTTCTACCGTTTCTTCAAAGACGATTGTTTGAAGTTTACCCAGTCCAAAAGAGGGCTTAACCTCTTCTTTTAGCGTATTTTTTACAAAATCTGCCAAGAACTCACGGTCGTTGATATTTTCCAATGATAAGTTTGGGTTGTATTTTAAAATCGCCTCACTCATTGGGATTTTGGCAAATGGGGCTTTAAAGCTAAATACTTCATCGCCATAAGGAACATCGGTCGTACCTAGAATATCAGTTGCCAATTTTTCTAGCATATTTTCAGTCAATGCCATCAAATCTTTATAATCAGCATAGGCTTCATAAAATTCAATCATCGTAAATTCAGGGTTGTGGCGAGTGGATACGCCTTCATTTCTAAAATTACGATTAATCTCAAATACTCGCTCAAATCCACCAACAACCAAGCGTTTTAAATACAGCTCTGGAGCGATGCGTAGATATAAATCCATATCCAAAGCATTATGATGGGTAATAAACGGCTTGGCAGATGCACCACCAGGAATAATGTGCATCATTGGCGTTTCTACTTCCATATAGCTTTCTTTGGTTAGATAATCACGAATGCCCGCCACGACTTTTGAACGAATTTCAAAAGTTTTGCGTGTCTCTTCATTGACCATGAGATCCAAATATCTTTGGCGATATTTGACTTCGGTGTCATTAAGTCCGTGAAATTTATCAGGCAAGGGGCGTAAAGATTTGGTCAGTAGCTCAAACTGCTCCAAATGAATGTACAAATCACCTTTACCAGAACGACCAATATAGCCACTCCCTGCAACAATATCGCCCAAATCAAGTGATTTGATTAAATCTAGTGTTTCGCCACCTAATCCTTTTCTATCCACATACAGCTGAATGCGTCCTGTCATGTCTTGAATGACAATGAACGACCCACGATTCAGCATGACTCGCCCTGCGACTTTGGCATAGACCTTTTCGCCATCTTCAATGGCTTGTTTATCTACGCCTTCAAATTGAGTCTGTAAATCCTGAGCATAGTCTTTACGCTTAAAGGTATTTGGATAAGCGGTTTTACCAACTTCCTTAGCTTTATTTTCTAGTACTTGTAATTTGGCGAGTCGCCCTGCAATTAAATCATTTTCGCTGATTGGTTGTTCAGGGGTTTGAGATTGGTTTGACATAATTAAAACCTTTATAAAAGTACCTATTATTTGATGATAAAATCATAAGGATATATTAAGATTTTTCATCAGTGGTTAAATAAAATAAGATTAAAAATTTGTGTTTTTACAGCACGCAAAAGTTTATCACAGTTTTTTAAACATTGGTTGTTTTGCTATTATCTATTACTATAAAAGCAAACACCTTAGCAAGTACATTATGCAACTTAGAGTACCGCTTACCATTTATCATGGTTTGGATACGGTATCTGTTACCTACTTTGATTGGTTTTGGGATTTTTCTGACAGTCATGTTTGGGATAGTTTTTGTATCAATGACTAAGAATCATCACCCTAAATAAACTACCCTGATACACTCGCCATCAAATCTGCTTGATGCTCTCTTAGCAAGCTATCAAGCAGTTCACCCAAATCCCCTTCCATGATGGCATCTAGCTTGTAGAGGGTGAGATTAATGCGATGATCCGTGATTCGCCCTTGTGGGAAGTTATAAGTACGAATGCGTTCACTTCTATCGCCAGAGCCGACTAGGTTTCGTCTCATGTCGCTGGTTTGGTCAATTTGAGCCTGAACTTTGGCTTGTTGGATTTTCGCAATGAGCATTTTCATCGCTTTGTCTTTATTGGCATGCTGTGAGCGTTCTTGTTGGCATTCTGCCACCACACCTGTAGGAATGTGAGTAATACGCACCGCAGAGTCTGTGGTATTGACATGCTGACCACCTGCACCACTTGAACGATAAGTATCAATGCGTAAATCGGCAGGATTGATCTCAACCATATCATCAATCTCTACCTCAGGCATTACCGCTACGGTACACGCTGAAGTATGTACTCGCCCTTGAGATTCGGTCTCTGGAACTCGCTGAACACGATGTGCCCCAGACTCAAACTTAAGCCGTCCATACACGCCTGCACCCGACACACGACTGATGATTTCTTTATAACCACCGTGTTCACCTTCATTGGCGGATAACACTTCCACTTGCCAGCCTTGTGATTGAGCGTATTTTTGATACATACGAAATAAATCGCCCGAAAATATGGCCGCCTCGTCCCCACCTGTGCCTGCACGAATCTCCAAAAATGCCGTTGCCTTGTCATTGGGGTCTTTGGGCAACATTGATACATTTAAAGTTTCGGTAAGCTCATCAATTTTAGCTCTGGCGGTGGTAATTTCCTCTTGGGCAAGCTCTTTCATATCAGGGTCAGCAAGCATTTCTTGAGCGATCTGGAGATCGCTTTCACACTGGATAAAAGATTGCCAAAGTGCCACAAGCTCGGACAGGTCGCTATGCTCCACCGATAAAGCACGAAACTTCTTGTTATCAGAAATGGTATCAGGGTCGGATAAAAGTGCCGTAACCTCTTCAAATCTATCCGACATTTGATCTAGGCGTTGGCGTAGGGATTCTTTCATATTTTTATCAATGATTAATGTCTAAAAACTGTTTATTCTGCCATAATTTAGGGATTATTGCCAATGATTTTAGCGTCTAACCAACCAAACGCCACTTTCTATATGATGTGTATAGGGGAATTGATCAAATAAAGCAAGGCGTTTGATTTGATGGGTTTGGGTTAAAAATTGCAAATTATCAAATAAAGTATCAGGATTGCACGAGATATAAATAATGTTGTCAAACTCCGCCAAAATCTTTAAGGTATCATCATCAATCCCTGCTCTTGGCGGATCTACAAATACTGTATTAAAATCATAATCTTTAATATCAATGCCACTTTCACTCAACCGACGAAATTCTCTTTGACCTGTGCATGCCTCACTAAACTCTTCTGCTGACAATCTGGCGATAGCAATATTATCAATATTGTTATGTTTGATTGCCCATTTGGCGGCATTGACCGAAGATTTTGCCAATTCAGTGGCAAGCACTCTATTAAAGTATTTGGATAAAGGCAAAGTAAAATTACCATTGCCACAATATAATTCCAATAAGTCCTTGTTGCCGTCAATACACTCTGCCACATCACAAGCAAAGTTTAGCATATCACGACAGACATAAGCGTTAGGCTGACTAAACCCCCCTTCTATTTGACGATAAAAAAAGTCAGTATCATTTTCCTTGATTTTAACCGTCATTTTTTCGGTAACAAATTCATCAGACAATACAATCTTTTGTCCACGACTTCTACCGATGAGTTTAATGTTTAATTCATCTGCCAGCGTATTTGCCAATACCTGCCAATTTTCATCTAATTTTTTATGATAAATTAAAGTAACAAGCATTTCACCGCTTAAGGTATTTAAGAAATGAGCCTCAAACAAGCGTTGGCTAAGAGATTGGTTTTGCTTTAATTTTTCTAATAACACAGGCATGAGTGCGTTAATATCAGCACTTACAATGGCAAAATCATTGATACGCACGACAGTTTTTGTGCCATTTTCTTGTCTATCAAACATGGCATAAAACAGGTCATCTTCATCATGCCAAATACGAAATTCTGCCCGAAAGCGAAAATGACTGATAGGCGATGGATAAACCTGCAAAACAGGTGGATTAAAAGTGCTAAACTGCTGTTCAATACGCTGAATTTTGGCAGATAGCTGGGCTTGATAGTCGTCTTGTTGGTGTTTTGTCATTGCTATATGGCTTGTTTTTGAATAACTAAGCATTATAACAGATGATAGCTGATATGCCAAAACATTCCGGTTTAAGTCGTGGGTATCCTTTGTATACTGATTACACCCCTAAAAATGGGCAGTATGATGGGGTGTGAAGACACTGACGAATAACACACCCCAACAGCTGTATAGCGATTGGGGTGTGTTATTCGTAGTGAGCTGTTTTAGACAAGCTATCTTAAAAGTGGTGGGTTAGATTTTTTTAACAATGACCGAACCGATGGAATAGCCTGCCCCAAACGAGCAAATGACACCCAAATCACCAGAACTTACACCATCTTGATGTTCATGAAAGGCAATCATTGGGCTTGCTGAACTGGTGTTGCCATATTCGGTGATGGCAATTGGTGCAATGTTTTTGTCAGCATCTTTACCCATCACAGTGCGTAAAATCAAATCAATCATGTTAATATTGGCTTGATGTAGCCATAGGCGTTTGACCTGCTCACTTGCAATCTGGTTTTCCGCCAAATGTGTACTGATGATTTCAGAGACCTTTGGGCAGACTTCACGGAACACTTTGCGTCCTTCTTGCAAAAACAACTTGTCCGTTACGGGCTCTTTAATATCGTGATGCATCTCTTCCCCAGATGCCAAGTACTCACTTCTATCCATAAAGCCATATTCATTCTTGATGTTGGTAGAGAACTGCGTGAACAGCTTGCAATCTAGGATCTCATAGCCTTTTGGTGTATCACTTTGTTCAATGATGGTCGCTGCTGCGATATCGCCAAAAATAAAGTGGCTATCACGATTACGCCAGTTAAGGTGAGCGGAAGTAATCTCAACATTGACCACTGCCACACGCTTAGCCAAGCCTGCTTTAATCATGCCAGTAGCTTGGGCAATGCCAAAGGTCGCTGCACTGCACGCCACATTGGTATCAAAAGCAAAACCACCAGTCATGCCAACAGCATTTTGGATTTCAATGGCGATGGCAGGATAGACACGCTGAAAATTTGAACAAGCACAGATAATACCGTCCAAATCCTCTGCTTTAAGCCCTGCATTATCTAAAGCCTGCTTTAACGCATCCACCCCCATCTCTGCCATGATAGACAGCTCCTCACCCAACTTTCTAGCAGGGAAAATTGGCGCCATGATGTTTGGGTCTAAGATGCCTTTTTTGTCAATGACATAGCGGGATTTGATGCCAGAAGCCTTTTCAATGAACTCGGCAGATGAATGCTGTAAAGCGGTCTTGTCGCCTGCTTCAATGGCGGTGGCATTATCACGGTTGTAGTTATCTACATAGGCGTTAAATGCTGACACCAACTCTTCATTGGTGATTTTATCTTTTGGTTTATGTAGTCCTGTGGCGGTTAGATAAATTGCCATAGATTATCCTTATTTACACGATTTGTTAATCAGTCGTACTTATGACTTATGATGATTTAGTTTACCATAAAAAATGTAACCAGTTGTAAAATTTTATCACAACTTTTCAAAAATTAGTGAACATTTTTTCACCCATGATGTATTTTTTGCCCTGCTACTTTGTATTTAGACTGACCCATAGTTTTTCTAGGCGTTTTTCTGAAATGGCAAACTTAGTTTTCATGGGTTGGGCAAATAGATTGATGCGATACTCTTCTACCGCCCAACGATAGTCGCTTACCTTGGGGTCGTGTACTCGATTGGCAAGGCGTTCCATGTGTACATCAAGCAGATATACCCCATCAAGGTCGGCATCTAGGTTGTGTGCCAATCTATCTAGGCGAATATTAAGTGCTTGTAAGTAGCGGGGGTATTCTCGCCAATGACCCACATCGGTACGATAGATAAAATCAGACAAACTCAAATCATCTAGCTGATCCTCGATATCTTCAATACTCTCACCAAAAATCTCACGATCAAGCATGAGTAGCTTGCCTCGAGCACTCTGCCAACTGATGTAGATGTCTTTTAAGGTCTTTAAAGTGGACTGCCCTGTTAATAAAAACTCTGTTAGTAATTTGTCTTTAGTTAAATCAAATTCTGTCTTGTTAAAAGGCAAATGTTCTGACAGCCATGCAGTCTCATCATCAATGAGTGCGTCAATATGCTCACGGACACTTTGGCTATCATCCATAAAGGCAGGAGCATGGTCATGAAGGCATGCTTGCAAGGTTGCATCAACGACCAAAGTTTTTAGCTTCTCAAGGTCGCCAAGCGGTGCAAATGACAGCTTAAATGCTTTATCAATCTGTCCTGTGAGTTGTTTTTGTTTGGCACCTAGTTTGGCTTTAATAAGCGATAGCACGCCTGCTTGATGCGTATTGAGTGCTGACTTTAACTCAGTAAACTGGGCGATGGATACCGCCACGCCTGTTTTATCGGCTTTTAGTGCTGAAAATTCTTGCATGACCACGCCAGCACTGTGCTTATTTCTCACAAAATTAAAATGCTCAGGAAAATCATGATGCAACCCTTCTTCCACCATCACTTCTTGGCGAATGGTTGTGGTATGGCGTGCTTTTAATCGTGCCAAATCTCGGCTTTTTTCAATGACATGGTTTTTGTCATCAACCACACAGATGAGCGGTCGTAGGTAATTATCCACTTTACTAGGATCAAAGTCGGCAGGCACAACACGCACGCCCAGTCTTATCAGGTTTTGACAAATCTGGTCAAGAAGTCCTGTTCTGCCATCAGCGTTTAACTGGTCAAAAATCTTATCCGTAGTATCAGGAATGGGAACGATTTGACGGCGTAGCTCTTTGGGTAAGGTCTTTAACAGCTGTAGTACCAACTCATATCGCCACCCTGCAATCCCCCAAAGCAGTGCAACTGAATCAATCTGGGATAGTGCCTTAATGGGTACTCGCACCGTTACGCCATCATCATCGGAGCTTGGGTCAAATACATAAGACAATGGTAGCTTGATTGTGCCCATTTGCCATGTTTCTGGAAAATCCTGATTGGTATCAATGCTTTGAGTGAGAACATCGTCATCACCAAAGAATAGATAGTTTGGGTCGTCATTGGCTTTTTCATGATAAAATTCTTCAAAAGCCTTGCGACTGGCGATGTGTTTTGGGATTTTTTCATCATAAAATTGATAAAGCCTTTCTTCATCAACCAATAAATCTCGGCGACGCAACTTATCCTCAATGCGTTCAACATCTTTGATTTTAGCGGTATTGTGGCTAAGAAATTTGGCATTAAAACCGTAATTATCCCCCACAAGTGCATCACGAATGAAAATCTCTCGTGCATGCTCGATATCTACAGGCTCATAATTGGTCAGCTCTTTGGCAACAATAACAAGCCCGAAAAGACTGATTTGCATATAAGCACGCACTCGCCCTACTTTTTTTGACCAATGTGGCTCAAAATAATGATATTTTAACAAACCGTCTGCCGCCGCCACGATCCATTCAGGTTCAATCTTGGCATTGCATCGCATATAGACCTGAGAAGTTTCCACCACCTCAAACGCCATAAGCCAGTCCACACCTTTTTTGTGCAAAGTGGAAGCTGGAAATATGCGTGCTTTTTGGCTACGAGCCATGAGATACTCTCCCATGACATCAGTTTTGTGTGCCACAAAAGACAATAAGGCGGTTAATAAAGCTCGATGAATATTGGAGTAATCTAGGGCGGTTTGGTCAAGTATGCCTTGCTTACTGATGCCTTTTAGGGCGGATAGACTAACGGCTTGTTTGGATTTTTTGTGCTTTTTATTTTTATCCAAAGATAGTCTAACGCCTTTTTTGGTGTCAATCTTGGTTATGCTGTCGTTACCACTAGCCTTCAGCTCGGCTTGCGCCGGCTTAATTTCAAAGCCCAATTCTGCCATCATAGATGACAACTGTTCATGCGTCTTTTGCCATTCACGGATACGAGTAAAGCTAAGATAATGTTTTTTGGCAAAATTACGGCGTGCATTGGTACTTAGTAACTGATGGTCACTGGTCTCATGCAGTCCAAACAATGCCTGATAAAGCTCTAAATAAAACAAAAAATCTGAATGTTCACGGCGGAACAAGGCGTGCTTTTGGTCGGCTTGCGATTGTTTGTTAATCGGTCTTTCACGCACATCTTGTACCGCAAGTGCAGAGACAATGATGAGCATATCCGCCAAACAATCAAAATGATTGCCAGCAATGAGCATTCTAGCAAGTCTTGGATCGATGGGCATTTTTGCCATAATTTGACCTATCTTGGTCAGCTTGGTCGGTGTGGACTTGCGTTTTTTGATGGCGGTTTTTGTGGAAGTATCAGTAATTGCCCCAAGCTCAAGGAGTAGTTTTTTGCCGTCATTGACAAGGCGAAAATCAGGCGGTGTAATAAAATCAAACTCTGCCACATCACCTAGATTTAACCGAGTCATCTGCAAAATCACACTGGCTAAATTAGTACGCAAAATCTCAGGCTCAGTAAATTCTAAACGAGCATAAAAATCCTCTTCAGAATACAGACGAATACACACGCCATGACCAATACGACCGCATCGACCTGCTCTTTGGTTGGCGGCAGCCTGACTGACGGCCTCAATGGGCAGTCTTTGAATACGAGAACGATAATTATAGCGGCTGATGCGTGCAAAACCCAAATCAATCACATAACGAATATTAGGGACAGTAAGAGCGGTCTCAGCGACATTGGTGGCGATGATGATGCGTCGCCCTTTGCCTGTGTGGTGAAAGATTCTTTGCTGTTCAGCAAAACTTTGGCGAGCAAATAGCGGTAAAATCTCGGTATGTGGCGGTGCATGAGTGGTCAAAATTTCACCAAGCTCACGAATCTGTGCTTCAGTACTGGCAAAGATTAGTATATCGGCTTGGTGAGAATGTCCTTTTTTGGTAGCATCGTCAAAACACTCAGCAACCGCTGCTGTCAAAGCTCGAGGTAGGGCATCTTCTATCTCATCAAAGGCATCGTCATCATGACTTAGAACAATCTGGTCTGTCAAAGGACGATAGCGTATCTCCACAGGGTAGCTTCTGCCTTCTACACTAAATACAGGTGCAGGCTTGCCCTCTTTGGCAAAGTAATTGGCAAACCGCTCAGTATCTAGCGTGGCAGAAGTGATGATGACTTTCAAATCTGGTCGTTTGGGGAGCAGACTCTTTAAATAACCCAAAATAAAATCAATATTAAGACTGCGTTCATGTGCTTCGTCAATGATGATGGTATCGTATCGAGTCAAAAATCTGTCCGAGCCAAGTTCAGCTAGCAAGATGCCATCTGTCATTAGCTTGACAATGCTGTGTTGACCACCCTCTTCGGTAAACCGCACTTTAAAACTCACGGTCTGCCCTAAAGGCTCGCCCAACTCCTCTGCAATGCGACTTGCCACCGAGCGAGCGGCTAGACGGCGTGGTTGTGTGTGTCCGATTTGCCCTGCGATACCACGACCGGCAAGCATGGCAAGTTTTGGCAACTGCGTGGTCTTGCCTGAGCCTGTCTCCCCTGCTACGATGATGACCTGATTGTCCTTGATGGCGTTAATGAGCATATCTGCTTCTTTGGTAACAGGCAGATCATGATTTAAAAGTTCGTCCAAATTTTTGGGAATGGCGGATTGTCTTTTTAAAAAAGCAACATGGGAACGGTTTAATATTTCGTCATATCTGGCTTGTTTGGCAGACTGATCATCGCCATGTGTGTTTTTGATTTCTTGGGCTAAACGATATAGATAATGACGGTCTTTGCTTAATATGGATGATGGATTCATAAGGTGTGATTGATGAACTGTGAATGAAATAGTGGCATCAAATACAGTGATGCTCAATGATGGCTATGTTTTATGGTTGCTATATTAAATAATGATGAATATAAAGTGGCAGTTTGGCTACTTAAAATGATTATTGTAATGCACTTTTATCTTGTGTGCAAACTTGTCTGGTAAGATTGGCAGGATTGGGTACAAGATGACGTAAAATGACTAATAAAAAAATAGCATTTTTAAGACTGTTTTTTAAATGTAATAAAAAATGTAGTAAAAAATTATGCTAAGATATGTAAGCGGTATTTTTTTATGATTGATATGAACATCTCCCAATCTTCAACCAGTCAAGCTCAACCCATCAGACCATTATGGGTGCTTGTCATCGTCTTGATGGTGGTGGTTGTGCATATGTTTGTGATTGTTGTTGTTTTATCCAATAAGAATGTTATTCGGTCAATAATGGATACTAAGCCAACCATTAGTGTGCTAAAAGCTCAAATCCTGTCCAATAACCAAGCCGTACAAATCAACCAACGCCATGCGACCTCCCATCAACAAAAAACCACTCATCATCATAAGGATAGGCAATCAAGACTTAGGTCATCACCGCCCAAGATGGCAAATACTTGGCAAAATCCGCAGAAGATAGATAATAAGATTGCCACCGAGCATGATGATATACACAAAGAGATGAATACTGCCACTTTTGATGATGCACAGCTTTTTGATGGCACTCAAGATGACACCGCCCAGCATAATCAGACAACCCACATCAATCAACCCCCAAGTGGTCAAGATGCCAAACAAGCCTCCATACAAGCAACCGCACGCATGATACAGGCATGGGAGCGATATGCTAACATTGGCGATCAACAAATCAAACTGACCATACATCTTGATGAAGTGGGTAATGTTACCCAAGTTAAGGTGGTGGGCGACGACCAAGCGTTGGCTTCTAATGCGATTGCCGCCATTTATGATGCCGCCCCATTTAGTGAAGTTGCAGGGCTGACCAAGACAATGACGGTAATATTAGGGGCGGTTGGTATGCCTTAGCTTGTTTAGCGATAACCATGAAATATATATCAACCACAGTGATTTCATCAAAACAAAACGCATCTGCTAGGATTTTATCTATGGCTAATACCAAACCACTTATCGCACCCATGCTTTTTGGCACAGCCAAACTTAGCGTACTTTTCAGCCCATTTAGCCCATATCGCCAATCCCAATCAAAAGGCACAAGATGAAACACATGGCTATTGTTCGGATATTATTGGCAATCTTGACTGTTTTGGTATTAACAGGATGTCAGCACATTCAAGTAACCAGAAGCCCCCTTCCTGTTACTCTAAAGCCCAATGCCACTCAACAAGCCATGCTTGACAACTCCCATGTGATGGCAGGCGACCAACCATTGATGTTAAGTCCAACAAATTCACTCATCAAAAATAAGTCTGATGCTAAAAAATACACCGGCTTGACCAAGTTTTATCTATTAGAAAGCTGGTTTTGATGCAAGTGCCTTGCTTAAGTGGATTGTTGATTTAAACTGTCCAATAATCGGTTGTTTTAGATTATTGTCAAATCAGCTTAACCACCACCATCGCCATTCGTCCTGTTGATGGCTTATTGGCGTGGGTCTGGGCACGGTATGAATAAAAGCGTGGGTCTTGATAAGTACATGGCACATCGCCACCTATGACCTCAACCCCCAAATGACTTAGCTGTAATTGAGCAAGCCTGTTTAGATCAATTAGGCATTTGTCATCATCGGTACTATCTTTGATGATGGTGTGATATAAAGTATCAATATCAAAGGCAGTGAGCTGTTTTTGATGTATGCTTGTAATGATGCCATTACCAAGCGTGCGAGTGATTTGATAAGATGACTGGCGAATATGAGCACCAATAATGGCACGGTAGGTTAGATGCGGTTGTTTTTGTCGCATACAAGAGAGCGTATTTTTAATGATGCCGTTAGTCAACCCCTGCCAGCCTGCATGCACACAGGCGATAGGTGTCTGGTTGTCATTATGCTTATCATCGCCAAAAATCACAATCGGTACACAATCTGCCGTCATGATGGCAAGTGCTTGCCCTATCTGTGTACCGATCAGTGCATCAGCACATCTAGCATGGATAGATGGCGAACATTCATCAACATTTACCACAACATCGCTGTGCGTCTGATTAAGCCAATGAATGGTATGCACACCATACTCTTTTAATATTCTCAAAAAAGTCGCACGATGGGACAAAACCTGTTTAGGGTCATCTTTGACATGCAAGGCGAGGTTAAACTGCCCATAAATGTCATCTTTGGCGAATTTCTCAAACGCTCCTGCCGTGCTTTGTACCACCAAAATTTGTGGTGTATGGTGTAGGATAAGTACTGGGTCGCTGTATGCTGTGCCTGTGGCGTAGGTGGTCATGGTGTTTGCTACTGCTGCATTAAGGTATCAATCAGGTCGGTCATGTCGCTAGGCAATGGGGCATAAAACTGCATTGCTTCTCTTGTTTTTGGGTGAATAAAACCAAGCCTATAGGCATGTAATGCCTGACGAGTGAAGTTTTTTATGGCTTGGCGACATTCATCAGACAGACCTGATTTGATGGGCTGACCATAGACCTTATCCCCCACTAAAGCAAAGCCCAAATGCGACAAATGCACACGGATTTGATGCGTGCGTCCTGTTTTTAGGGTAACATCAAGCAGGCTATATCTGTCGTTTAATGCCGTTGCCTTAATAATGTGCGTCATGGCAGGCTTGCCACCATCTCGTACCGCCATCTTGGTACGCTGTGTCGGATGCCTAGCGATAGGAAGGTCAATGGTACTATGACGCAAAATATCGCTTGGTACGCCTTGGCAGATACATTGGTAGTGGCGATAGACACTCTTATCCTTGAGCTGATCAATTAAGTGTAGTTGTGTGGGCTTGGTACGAGCGACAACCAATAATCCTGTTGTATCTTTATCGATGCGGTGCACCAACCCCGCCCTAGGTAGATGGGCGTTATCGGGATAATGATACAATAAAGCATTGACAAGTGTGCCTGTTCGATTCCCTGCACCTGGATGCACAACCATGCCGGCAGGCTTATTAATGACAATCACTTCATCATCTTCATAAACCGCCTCAATGGCGATATTCTCTGGAAAATCGCTAGAATGATCCTCAATGACGGCACTAAGATGCAACACATCGCCCAACTTGACACGATATTTTGGCTTTTGAAGGGTGTCATTGACAAGCAGTTGCTTGCTTTCAATGAATGTCTGTAGCTGCATGCGTGAAAAGTCGGCAAACACGATGGCTGTTAGCTTATCTAATCTCATGCCTAGTTCATTTTCACAGACGGTATGGCTAAGCTCAATGCGTTTTTGTGGCTGATGATCATCAAACTCAAATTCGCCATCGGTATCAGGCGACATGGCGGTGGTGGTCATGGTGGTTGCTTGCAATTAAAAAATGACTAAATACTTTAGCATATTTATGCTTTTTTTTCTTGTGATTTTTCTAAGATTTTGTTAGTAAAATGATGGCGAAAAGTAATGATGGGTTTTTTTTATTGAAAATTGTGGTAAACTAGCCCAAATTTATGAAAAAATTGTCATTTGCACTTAATACAATACAGACACGAGGACATTATGAAATCATCACTACAATTAAAACTATTGGCAGCACTTATCACAGGCAGTATTGCCGTTAGTGGCTGTACCACATTAAAAAATGCTGTTGGCAAAAAAGAGCAGGTGGTCGCTACCGCAGAGAAGTCTGCTGTTGAGTACTATCAAGATGCCCAAGACGCTTTGACAAACAAACGCTATCGTGAGGCCATCACTGCATTAAATAACATTCGCACTTTTTATCCAACCAGTCGCTATGCAGAATCAGCGTTACTTGATTTAATGTATGCTCAATATCAAGCCAATGACTTTGAAGCGGTAACACAAAGTACTGAGGAGTTCATCAAAGCGTATCCAATCAGTCGCCACATTGACTATGCACTGTACACACAAGGTGTAACACACATGGGTGGCTCGCCAAAGGCATCTCGTCTATTTAAAATGGATCAGTCTCAGCGTGATACTTCTTGGTTGCGTTTGGCATTTCGTGATTTTCAAGCCTTAGTCAGCAACTACCCAAACAGCCCATACACCCCAGACGCCGCTCAGCGTATGATTGCCCTATATAATGACTTCGCTGAACATGAGCTGACAGCAGCTCGTTGGTACATTAAGCGTGATGCTTATCTTGCCGCTGCCAACCGTGCCAAATGGGTATTTCAATATTACCCACAATCAGAGGCGACTCCTGAAGCAATCGCCATCATGGCGTACAGCTATCATAAGCTTGGTATGACTGATACTGCCAATCAGTACAAAACTCTACTACAAATCAATTACCCACAGTATCTAGACAATCAAGGTGGCGTGCGTCTGCCAAATCAAGCAGCAACATCATGGGGCAAGCGAACCTTGTCAATGATTAGCTTTGGTAAACTTGGGCAAAGCAAAGATAAATTTGAGCAAGCCAGTAGTGATTACACAGGCGAGACACGCACACAGCTGATTCGTCAAGCGGTAAATTTGGCACTGCCCTCAGATGCCGACAGCTTGGCACAATAACACCCATTCACGCTTAAACCTTGCAAATAAACAGGCAAGCAAAAATGGTCAAATATGGCTAGATAAATCATATCAATCCCATAGCAACTATGGGATTGATTGTCATTTTAGGTGGTGTATGCGTATTCCAGAGTCTATTATTGAGCAAATCAACAGTCAAGCCGACCTTGTGGGCATGATACGCCGTCATACAACCCTAAAACCTGCAGGGCGTGAGTTCAAGGGCTGTTGCCCTTTTCATGGCGAAAAAACACCATCATTTTATGTAAACCCTGAATCCAATCTGTATTATTGCTTTGGTTGCGGTGCTAAGGGCAACCCTGTTACTTTTTTAAAAGATTTTGAACGCATGAGCTTCATGGAGGCAGTCAATGCTTTGTCTGAACAGACTGGCATTGATTTACCCAAAGATGAGACTTTTGACCAATCCATCAAATATAAAAAAACCAACAAAAAACCAGCCCAAACCCCTTCTGCTTTGCCAATGCCCAGTGGCAGTATGGCAATCTTGCCTAGCCAACCCCATGAGCAGGCATTAGGTGTATATGATTTATCTCATCGTGATGATGAATTCGCTTGGCATGATGGGCAAGAACTTCATGCAATGTATGAGCAATATGACCCATACCAAGCCCATCAAAGCCTTAATACACCACAAGAAACAGATGAACAAGGCGACTTGTACATTCTGCTAGGCAATATCTGTCGTTATTATCAGCACCAACTGCACAATACACCATCAGCAATGGCATATTTTGCCTCTCGAGGGCTAAGTCATGAGACCATTGCCACATTTGAACTGGGCTACGCACCCTCAGGCTGGCAACACCTAGAAGAAAATTTTCCGCATGATATTGAAGGATTAAGACTGCTTGGTTTGGTTCGCACCTCCCAAAAAGGGCGAGATTTTAACCTATTACGAGACAGAGTGATATTTCCCATTAAGGATAAGCAAGGACGAGTGGTAGGTTTTGCAGGGCGTTCGCTTGGTGATGAGATGCCAAAATACATCAATTCATCAGAATCGCCTGTTTTTCAAAAGCAGTTTGTGTTGTACGGTCTATACGAAGCTCGTCAGGCTCGAGCAAACAATTATATCATGGTTGAAGGTTACATGGATGTCATCGCCTTGCATCAAGCAGGCATCTATGGTGCGGTTGCACCGATGGGAACAGCCGCCAACGAAGGTCAAATCGCAAGCCTACTCAAATACAACGATACACTAACCATGTGCTTTGATGGCGATGGTGCAGGACAGCGTGCCGCTTGGCGTGCCTTAGAAGTGGCAGCCCCTGTACTTGCTGACGGCAAACAGCTCAAATTTTTAACCTTGCCTGACAATCACGACCCAGATACCTATATCAAAGCACATGGTGCTGATGCCATGAAAGATGAGATTGATGGGGCAATGAGCACTTCTGATTATGTGTTTGGTGTGCTAAGTAGTCGCTACGATGTAAGGTATCCTGAAAATAAAGCTGCCGCCATGGCAACTTTAAAAGAGCTGACTGCCAAATTCCCTAAGGGGTCAAGTTTTAAATGGTGGCTAAACAACGACATTTATCAAAGATTGGGGGCAAAAAAAACAGGCGAAAGACACTCTATTGATAAGGCCAATTATCAGCATTCCACCAATGATAACCTACTGCTATACCTATGCCTACTATACGCACCACACATTGTAGCAGATGATCCATTAGCACATATTTTGACACAAGCAGGCGTGATTGATGTGCATGTGGATTTTATTGATAGACTTGAACAGCATCAGCTACATCTGCCACCCCTACCCACTTGGCGAAGTCTGGGCGATGATACATTGACGGAACTAACCGATATTATTATGAATCTTGTCAAACTATCGCAAAGAGACATTATTCGCCCCCTTATTCCTACCGCTGATATGCACGCCATCAATGAGCAGGCACACTTTATCATGGCGAGTTTATCAGCAGATACCAGAGAGCTGTTAGCAAATCATTGGGCAGAGTTCTTTAGACAAATGGGCGAGCAGTCGCACGACGGCATTACCGCTCTTGCCAACGAGCTATTAAGTCAGATGCTCATGGAAACTTTTAAACAGCAACATGAACAAAGCAAGCACATCATCTTATCTGAAATTTATAAACGCCGTCTACTGGCACTAAACCAATGGGATAAAATACAAAAAGACAAACTTGCTACAGCTTTGGATAAAAAATCTGTTTCACCTTGTTGAATATTTTATCAAACATTAGGTTGTATGGCACATCAAATAACCAGACATAACCCACTCTTTATTGTCATTTTTATTAGCTGAATAGCTCCCCGCCCTGCTCCACCGCCCTTTGATAAGCACAGCGACTTTCACAGCGTCTTAGGTAGTCTTGTAAGTGCTGAAATTGAACCAAACCGCCACGACTTTGTAGGGCTTTAACAGCAAAATACACCTGAATATCTGCCCCTGTAAAACGATGAGCCACCCAATCTTTATCTGCCAGATGATGATTTAACAAAGAAAAGCAATCATAGATACTGTCTTTAATCATCAAGTGCTTGATTTTATTGGCAATCGCTTTGGCAACAGGGCGTATCAATACAGGGGATTTGGTGGCTACTTTAGTCATCACCAAATCCATCACCAAAGGTGGCATCATTGAGCTTTCACCAAAATGCAGCCAAAAGGCATAGTCTTCCCATGCCTCCTCATTGGGCAAAAAATGACAATCATTGTCATAATATTTCAAAAGATACTCAATGATGAAACCTGATTCCACCAAGGTTTTATGACGAGCCTCATCCACCAATATGGGTGCTTTACCCATAGGGTGAATTTTTCGCATCTGTTTGGGTGCAAGAAAATTTTTATTGCGTTCATGAACGATGATATTAAATGGCGTATGATATACCGCCTGTAATTCACACAGTAGCCACAAAATACGAAAAGAGCGAGAATGGTTTAGATGATGCAAAGTCAGCATAATACCTCTTAATTTAAGGTTATTGTGTAGGTTGTTGTAGTTGATTCGTTACTGATTGGTTGTTTTCAAAATACATAGACCACCAAAGATACTCAAAATAAAGCAAACACTCAAACAGTTGGTTGTTAATACACCCTATGGTTAATGGTGTTGAAAACAAAATTACAAACAAAAAAGACGAACATCAATCCGCCTTTTTTGCCTTGCTAGTTACTGACCGTCTTGATCAATCTCCACCACTTCGCCATCATCACTACTTTCGCTTAGCTCATCATCGCTTGGCTCTTCGTGCTCCACACACGCAAGCCCCACAAGCGTTTCACTCTCGCCGATGCGAATGAGACGAACGCCTTGTGCATTACGCCCTGCGGTAGCGATTTGGGCGACCGGTGTGCGAACGAGCGTGCCTTTATCAGAAATCAAAATAACGTCTTCATCGCCAGTTACCGCCACAGCCTTAACAAGCTGACCGTTACGCTCTGATGTCTTGATGGCGATTACACCTTGACCGCCACGCCCTTTGGTTGGATAATCTTCAATGGGCGTGCGTTTGCCATAGCCGTTCTCACACGCTGTCAAAATCTCGCCTGCTTGCGGTGCAACCACCAACGACACCACATGACTGATGGATACCACACTATCATCATTGGTATCATCTGTAGGTTCATCGTCATCTAAACCTGCTACGCCAAGATTGGCAAGCAAATTGACACGAATGCCTCGAACGCCCTTAGCGGTACGCCCCATGGCACGAATGACAGACTCTTTAAAGCGAATTGCCTTACCTTCGTTAGAGAACAGCATGATCTCTTGTTCGCCGTCTGTGATTGCCACCCCAATTAAGGTATCGCCATCCACCAGATCAATGGCTCGTAGCCCATTGGCACGCAAATTAGCAAATTGCGATAATGCCACACGCTTGACTGTACCGCTTGCGGTGGCAAAAAACACAAACTTGCCATCATCAGCAAGGCTCTCCACAGGCAAAATGGCAGTTACGCTCTCATCAGACTCTATGTTGATAAGATTAACAAGCGGTCTTCCCTTTGAGCCACGAGAAGCAATCGGCACCTCAAAGCCACGCAAGCCAAACACACGCCCTGTATTAGTAAAGCATAAAATATGAGCATGGGTGCTAGTAACAAGCAAATGATCAATCACATCATCTTCTTTCATGGCAGTGGCTGATTTACCCTTACCGCCACGCTTTTGGGCTTGGTAGTCGCCAATTGGCTGGGTTTTGGCGTAGCCTGTGCGTGATACAGTCATCACAACCGTCTGTTCTGGGATTAAATCCTCACGGCTAAAATCAGCTCGTGCGTCCACAATATCGGTTTTTCGTTCATCGCCAAAATCATCACGGATTTGAATCAGCTCTGCCTTAATCACGCCCATCAATTTGTCAAAATCTGCCAAAATCATCTGCAAACGAGCAATCTCACCCAAAATCTCTTGGTATTCTTTAGATAGCTTATCCTGCTCCAAGCCTGTTAAACGGTGAAGTTGCATATCCAAGATGGCATTGACTTGGTCAGGCGATAGGCGATATTCTTTATCGTTATTGATTAGCCCAAATGGTGCGTTTAAGTCCTCGCCTTCAATGATGTCTGGACGAACCGATGTTGCCCCTGCTGCTTGTAGCATGGCGACCACACCACCTGATTGCCAAATCCGCCCAAGCAAGTTCTCACGAGCCTCGCTACGATTGGTAGACTTTTTGATGGTTTCAATAATATCATCAATATTGGCAAGGGCAATGGTTAAGCCCTCAAGCAGATGCCCACGAGCTTTGGCTTTATTTAACTCAAAAATGGTACGGCGGGTAACAACCTCTTGGCGATGACGAATGAAGCTTGCTATCAAGTTATGCAAGGTCATCAAGCGTGGCTGCCCATTGTCAAGAGCGACCATATTGATGCTAAAACTAGATTCCAGGGGTGTTTGTAAAAACAGATTATTGACCACAACTTCAGCATTTTCACCACGCCTTAGGTCAATGGCAATCCGCATACCTTCTTTGTCAGATTCATCACGCACCCCTGTGATGCCGTCTAGTTTTTTATCATTGACCAGCTGAGCGATTTGCTCGATGAGTTTGGCTTTATTGACTTGATAAGGAATCTCGGTAAAAACAATGCGTTCACGGTCTTTTGAGTTCCCTTCCATATTTTCAATGACATATCGACCACGAATGTGCAGTCGTCCCTTGCCTGTCATGTAGGCATCACGGATACCACTACGCCCATAGATGATGCCGCCTGTAGGAAAATCAGGACCGCTAATATGGCTAGCCAACTCATCTTTTTCAATCATGGGGTTATCAGCATAAGCAAGGCAAGCATTCACCACTTCGGTTAGGTTGTGCGGTGCCATGTTGGTTGCCATACCTACTGCAATACCTGTTGCCCCATTGACAAGCAAGTTTGGCACACGAGCGGGCAATACAGACGGCATTCTTTCAGAGCCATCATAGTTATCTTCCCAGTCCACTGTATCCTTGTCAAGATCAGCAAGCATTTGGTGGGTCAGCTTTTGCATACGCACTTCGGTATAACGCATGGCGGCAGGCGGATCACCATCTACCGAACCAAAGTTACCTTGCCCATCTACCATCATATAACGCATAGAAAATGGCTGAGCAAGACGCACAATCGCATCATACACAGCAGTATCGCCATGCGGGTGATATTTACCGATAACATCGCCCACGACACGAGCAGATTTTTTGTAAGGTTTATTATAGTCATTAGACAGCTCGTGCATGGCGTACATGACACGGCGGTGTACAGGCTTTAAGCCATCTCGTACATCGGGTAAGGCACGAGAGACGATGACGCTCATCGCATAGTCAAGGTAGGATTGCTTTAACTCATCAACAATCCCAACGGGGGTTACGCTATCGGTCATAAAAAACCCTTTTTTCGTTTTAAAATCAAGCGTCTATTTTATCATAAACGCACAAAAAATAACACAAAAAAGCCCAGAATTACAGTGTTGATTACTCACAAAATCATCAAAACAGCAACTAGTGTCTATCCATCTTAGTCAAGTCATGAATATCATCATGGCTAAATACCAAAAATGAGATGAATGCTTATGGTGCTTATTGTCTTGATGTAGGCGATATGCTATCAAAGACATTGCAGTGGCGACTCGTTTGGGACTAAGGGGAGTTTGTTTATCCAACAAGACAAGACTCTCTAGTCTTTTAACGGTATTTTTAGCAAGATTTAAGCCAAGGGCTAAGCCTGCACTTAAACTGAAGTTTTTTGCATTTTTTAAGGAGAGTTTGTTTTTTGGCAAGGTAAGTTTATGTGGACGAAAGACCACAAGTTTATCAAAGCCCAGTGATTGTAAGCGTTGTTCAACATCGGCTTTGGCGGTGAGCTTTGGGTCTTTGTTGGGGGTATGAACACCTGCTTGCGATAAATAAAACATTCGGGCAACGCCTTTATCCAAACAGCTTTTGGCAAAATCCAGATTAAACAAGACATTCACTTGATAAAATTCATCAAAGCTGACAGCGTCTTTTTTATCCATATCAAGACAGCTAAACGCATCAGTATCAGCACCAATCGGTATACTGGCAATAATGCTGGATAAAGAATCAAAGTTTTGCACATGATAAATGTGTGTGTATTTTCTCTGATGCTATAAGGCTGTGTTCAAGTGATGACAATCAAAGTATCATACAATGCCCCAAGCTCTCGCATGAGTACCTGACCGACCTGATTTGAACTGCCAATTAAAATTGCTTTTCTTTTCATAAAACCAAAAAAACACACCAATCAACCCATTTTAACATAAAATGACTTAATTTATATTTATCCCCATGTAAAAGTCTTGCCAAATACCCCAAAAATGCCGTAAAATATACCAATCCTCAGATAAGTATTGATTTTTATTGAGTATTTTTATAGATTTTGATAAAATCATGCTTTATTATGTTAGGCATCGTGTCTATTTTAGGGGCTTTTATTATAAGAGCTTTTGAAAAATGATAATTCGGTGGCTGCCAGAGTTATCACGCTTAGCATATTTAAATTTCACCTTAACATTTTATCTCAAGGATACAACATGGCAAACTCAGCCCAAGCTCGTAAACGCGCTCGTCAAAACACTAAGCGTCGCCAACAACTAGCTTCTCAGCGTTCAATGGTGCGTACTTTCATCAAGCGTGTGAACGCAGCCATTGAAGCAAAATCATACGAATTAGCTACCGAAGCATATAAAAAAGCTGTTCCTGTGATTGACCGTATGGCTGACAAAGGCGTTATTCACAAGAATAAAGCAGCTCGTCATAAGAGCCGTCTAAACAAAGCAATCAAAGCACTACAAGCTTAATTGCTTAATAAAAAAGACCTTCTTGTAAGGTCTTTTTTATGTCATTTTTTATACTGAACGGTTGGAATATTTTTTAGAACGCTTCTGGTGTAATACTTAAATATCCATCGCTTGTAGCCGAATAACAGCACCATCTGACAAACGGTAAGCCACCAAATCACCACCCCATACACAGCCACCATCAAGCGATCGTACATCATCACTGGCAACTTTTGCTTGCAGTGCCGCCCAATGACCAAATAACACCCTTCTTTTTCTTGGGGCATGCCAAAGAAACCAAGGACGATATCCGGTCGGCATTTTGTCCAACAAACCTTCTTTAAAGCCAAATTCAAGTACACCATTTTTATCACAAAGACGCATTCTGGTTAGATAATTAGCGATGAGTCTTAGGCGTT
Organism: Moraxella sp. E33BD; assembly: GCF_041807865.1. NCBI lineage: Bacteria > Pseudomonadati > Pseudomonadota > Gammaproteobacteria > Moraxellales > Moraxellaceae > Moraxella > Moraxella sp. E33BD. The sequence goes on from NZ_JBGTZD010000001.1 coordinate 99,241, forward strand.
TTGCCCCTTTTATGTCATCATGCCAAGGCTCAATTTTTTTGCTGTATAGTTTTGGTAGTAGCTTATCTAGGCTTGACAAATCGCCACTTAAAGCAGTTTGAAGCTCTTTGGCGTATGAATTAGCCTCATCAATGGACCAGTTAGGCGGTATGCCTGCATGGGTCAGCACCGTCTCATCACTAGGAAAGACAAGCAATGGTTGTGTGCGTAACCAGTTTAATAACTCATCACAATCAGGTGCATCAAAGATGGGGGCTGTTTTATCTTTTGGCTTGGGTGGCATGATGCCACGCCACACTGCAATAAGTGTGATATCGTGATTACCAATTACGGTAGTCAATGCCCCAATGTCAGAAAGTCGCTTAGCCTCTCTTAGGGTAGATAACGAATCCTCGCCTCTAGCCACAATATCGCCTGCTAGCCAGATTTTATCTTTGGTTTCATCAAAGTCTATCTGTCTAAGTAGGCTTAAAAATGCCCCAAAACACCCCTGAAGGTCACCGATGACATACTGATGACGATAAGTTTGGTATGCTTGATGCGTCATGAACCACCTTACTCTTTTAAGGTTGCCATCTTTTGAGCTGCCAAATCAGACAGACGCACAAAATCAGCCACCGACAGCGACTCTGGGCGTGCTTGTGGGCTGATGCTGATATCTTGAAAATCGGCTTCTTCTAAGGTAGGCAACAAAGATACAGATTTAAAAATAGCTCTTAAAGTTTTTCTACGATGATTAAAAGTTTCACGAACAATGATGGCAAACAATGCCTCATCTTGAGCGGTATAAGGTTTTTGCTTAAATGGCGTTAGACGAAATACCGCCGAAGTTACTTTTGGTGGTGGATTAAACGCCCCTTTTGGCACGGTCAATAGATAATCTGCTGTGCAGCAGTATTGCATGATGACGGACAATCGCCCATACTCTTTGCTATTAGGCTCGGCGGTGATACGGTCCACCACTTCTTTTTGGAGCATAAAGTGCATATCCGTGATGACATCAATAAATTCAAGCAGTCTAAACAAAATCGGTGTTGAAATGTTATAAGGCAGATTGCCCACAACACGAAATTCCCCTTTGCCAATCTGTTTTGCCAATGCTCGATAGTCAATGTGCATGGCGTTATCATTGACGATGGTAAAATCAGCATGGCTATTTGCACCAATGTTGATTTTGAGCTGAGCTGCCAAATCACGGTCAAGCTCAATGACCGTCATGCCATTCACCTCCGCCAATAGTGGCTCAGTTAATGCTCCAAGTCCTGGACCAATTTCTAGTAAATTGTCCTGACAAGACAAGCGGATGCTAGCAACGATTTGCTGAATGACACTGGTATCATGCAAAAAGTTCTGCCCAAAGCGTTTTCTTGGGGCATGGCGGGCTTCTTGGGGGGTTTTTGGAATATGTCGCATTAGGTTTTGTCAATATGTAATAAAAATAGAATGCTTAGTGAATATGAAATCCACATCAACCCACCATCATAGCATGATTTTGCTAATTTTTCCATATGGCTAGGGTTGGATAAAAACAGTTAGGAATAATAAAACAGCTTAGCGATATATCATATATGCGTTGTTAAATGGCTATACAAAATCGTGCTACCAATACCAAGCAACACCAGTCCACCAATAAACATCGCCACCCTACCAAAGCGAAATCCCAAGCAGTTGCCCAGATACACCCCAAGAGTTGCCATGATGGTCGTGGCAATACCAATAAGGGTCGCTGCCAACAATATATTCGCTTTTAAAAATGCCAACGACACACCCACAACCAAAGAGTCAATACTGGTAGCAATGGCAGTGATTAGCATCAGCCCAAAGTTGTCTTGAGTACCTTTATTTGTCTTGGTGGTGTGATGATGTGTATGTGTTTTGGTGGCGGCCTCATGAATAAAACGCAGTCCCAGAAAAAGCAATAAACCAAAAGCGATCCAGTGGTCAATGTAAGACAACCATTGACTGGCAACGCCACCAATCAACCAGCCGATAATAGGGGCAACACCTTCAATCACACCAAAAACAAGACCTGCCTTAAACGCCTGCACCAAGGTTGTCTGACGCTCGGTCGCTCCTTTGGCGATTGCACTGGCAAACGCATCCATAGACATGCCAAAAGATAAGGCGGTAAGAGAGACGATACTCATGAATCAATATCAACCACTAAAATTGTTTTTTAGTTCACGCAAGGCAGTAAAGACCGCCAAAGCCGAGTGGTCTTTTTGGGAGTGATTTTTACCAATGCTGTCATAAAGATTGTCATGATGGGTGTGCAAAAAGACATTGATGCGTCTTTCCTGCTCAAGCGTGGTTGGCAGTGATGGCTGTCCTTGTGCCAGCTTTTCTTGGGTAAGATTGATGGCGTGAGCAATATCATCTTTATATTCATCAGTACATACTGACAGACCAAATCTTAAATTAGCAAGTGTGTATTCATGAGCAGGATAAAACAGTGTATCTGTCGGTAGTTGATTAAAGCGAGTCATGCTATCATAAAGTTCTTTAATCGTTCCTGTAAACACACGACCACAGCCACCACTAAACAAAGTATCGCCACAAAATACAAGCAACTTATCATCTGCTTGGCACAGATAAGAAAGGTGCGTATCGGTATGCCCTGCTGTTCGCCATGTAGTAAACTCTGCCCCAAGCAACTCAAATCTGTCGCTCTCATCCACAAATATCCCATCAAGACCATGCTCACGATGAGCAATAATCTGTATGTCTGGATAGACATCTTGAATGGCTGATACACCACCGATGTGGTCATCATGGTGGTGCGTGATGAGTATGGCGATGGGGTTGAGCTGATATTGAGCCAAGTGTTTGATGACAGGTGTAGCTTCACCTGGATCAACGATGATGGCTTGATTGTCCTGACTGATTACCCAGATATAGTTATCGCTAAATGCTTTTAGGGCGGTAATGGCAAGCATATTTCTTCCTGTTTTGGCTTTGATCACATACCTTTGGTTTTGGTAATGATGTGCATTAAGCGTGTTTTTGCTCAAAGTCTTTCATAAATGCCACCAGTGCCTGCACCTGCTCTAAGGTGATGGCATTGTAAATACTAGCACGCATACCGCCAACAACACGATGACCTTTTAGGTTTAGCAGTCCTGCTTTTTTACTTTCTTCCAAAAACAGCTTATCTAAGGCTGTATCCGCCAGCTGAAACGGCACATTCATGATGGAGCGATACTGCAGATTGACCTTGTTGGCATAAAAATCGCTCTCATCAATGGTGCGATAAAGCAAGTCAGCTTTTTTACGATTGATCTTGGCAATGGCATCTACCCCACCATTATCCAATAACCACTCAAATACCAAACCTGACAGATACCATGCATAAGTTGATGGCGTATTTAACATACTGTCATTGTCAAATTGATTTTTGTAGTTCATGATGTTTGGACACCATGCAGATGCTTGTTCCATCAGGTCTTTGCGAATAATCACTAAGGTTAGCCCTGCAGGACCGATATTCTTTTGAGCTCCTGCATAAATCACGCCAAAGTCATTAACATCAATGGGTGTGGATAAAATACAAGATGAAAAATCTGCCACAATAGGAACATCTACTTTTGGTGTCTCAAATATCTGAACGCCATGAATGGTCTCATTTGGGCAATAGTGAAAATATGTCGCCTTATCGGACAGCTGCCAAGTATCCATGCTTGGCACATCAGTACCATCGCCTTGGGCAACCAGATTGATTTTACCAAGTCCAAGAGATTCGTAGCGTTTGGCTTCTGTATACGCCTTTTGTGACCAACTACCTGTAATCAGATGGTCTGCCGTACCGCCATTGAGTAGATTTAGTGGTATGGCTGAAAACTGCAATGCCGCCCCACCCTGCAAAAACAGCACCGCATAATCATCGCCAATACCCATCAGCTTACGCAAGTCTTGCTCAGCTTTGGTGGCAATCTCAATATAATCAGCACTTCTATGGCTAATCTCCATCACAGAAGTTCCTGTGCCACGCCAATCTAACAGTTCGGCTTGGGCTTTTTGGAGAACAGTGGTCGGCATTGATGCAGGACCTGCACAAAAATTAGCAAGACGCTTCATAAAAAATTCCTATAGATAATCAAGTAGACAGCTAAAATCGCCATCATTCATCATGAATCTGTTGGTATTGTAGCAGATTGTGCACAAAAATTGGCGTTTTTCGCACTAAATTTTTGGGCGAAAGCCAATGGCGTAAGATTTATTTTTCATCAAAGCCACCCATACCATAGCACCAGTCAATCATTGCTGTTATTGGGCTATGTTTTGGTATTTTTATTCAATAAGGTAGCTATATGATGCCCTACCGCTCGACCCATGGCAAGACAAGCAGTTAATAGATAACCACCTGTAGGTGCATCCCAATCCACCATCTCTCCTACTACGAATAGGTGTGGATTGTGTCGTGATTGCAGGGTGTGATTTAATGCTGATAATTTCACCCCACCACCTGTGCTAATCGCTTCATCTATAGGACGAAAGCCGTCAAAATAAATTGGTAATGCCTTGATAAAACTAGCCATTTTTTGAAAATCTGACCAATCGTTTTTGTTGGTGCATTCTCTTAATAAAGCGGTTTTAATGGGGTCAAGCCCTATTTTTCGACACAGGTTATTTAAAGATTGTTTTTTGGTTTGCGTAAAGACTTTGGTAATGAATTGGGGCGACTTATCAGGCAACAAATCAAGCGTTAGGCAGATTTTTCCTTGCGTGTCTAGTTCATCTTTCATGGAGCGATTAAGTTTATAGATAACACCGCTTTCCATGCCATAATGACTGATGATGATATCGCCATAATCTGTATGCTTACCAACACTTGCCCTTACTCGCTTTAATGCCTGCCCAAAGTGGCTGTGCATAAAAGGCGACCATGTACGCTCTATGCCAACATTGCTAGCATAAAGAGGGGTTAGCTCATCTTGACCAAACCACGCTTGCCACGCCCCATCACTACCCAAGCGAGCATATGAGCCACCACCGCACGCCAAGATAATAATATCAAAAGACCGACTAATTACCCCTATCGGCTGACCATCTTTATCATGTATGCTAAAAGTTGCCATGTCATCATGAATGTCAGTACAACGATGTCGATAGTAGATGCACACACCCTGTTCATCTAGACGGTGCAACCACGCTCTTAGTAGTGCTGACGCTTTCATTTGCGTAGGGAAAATTCGTCCGCTTGAGCCAATATAACTGTCAATACCAAGTCCACTCATCCACGCTTGAATGTCATTAGCATGAAACTGACGCACCCAGTTACCGATACGCACATCGCTATAACGAGTGATGAACTCATCAAGTGGCTCACTGTGCGAGATGTTTAGCCCTGTTTTGCCCGCCATGAGTAGCTTTCTACCAGCTGTTGGCATCTGTTCATAGACCTGCACACTAATGCCTGATGCCGAAAGTATTTCTGCTGCCATAAGCCCTGATGCCCCTGCCCCAATGATGGCAACAATGGGCGTATGATTATGCGTCATGGTCTGCTTGTATGGCTTGATTGCTTTTTTGACCATCAGCATCATCAAAACGAGTTTGGTAGTAGTTGGGCTTTAAGATGGTCAATTCTTGACAAACTTCACCCCGTGCTAGGTACTTAATTTCAAAATGTGTACGAACAGAATCACTCTTAATCACACATCGTTCATAAGGCAGTAGCCACACTTCATCAAGTAGTTTTTGTGCTTCGTCAATGTATTCACCAATGTTACTGGCGATTGTAATGGCTGCCCCTGCTTTTAGTCGTGATACCAAAAACTCAAAAAATGGCATATTCAGCCAACGCTGATTTTTGTTGGCAGGTTCTGGATTGGGGTATAAGATGAATACGCCATCTAAAGAATTGGGCAGGATATGATGTGCGGTATAAGCAATGGCATCGGCATGTACGGCAGTCAGATTATCCAGATTTTCACCATCCGCTTGTTTTTTGAATGCCAAAAACTTCTCTTGAGTGCGTTCGATGGCGATAATATGTTTATCAGGATTTTGTTTGGCAAACGATAAGGTGTGTTTTCCCTTGCCTGCACCAATTTCAAGAAATAAGGGACGAGTAGTAAAAATGGGCGTAGTGCCTTTTGGGGCAAAAATAGCATCAGTGCGAAACTGGCGTTCAAAGCGGTGAGATAATTCGGTCATGGCAGATTACTGGTTGATTAAAACTTTATAATTGGGCGAATGATAAGACCTTATTATAGCAAATTTGTCATAAAAAACTGCACAAATCTACGAATTTTTACCTTTAGCCCTGCCTTTGAAATGACAAAACAAGCATGATGATTTATAATGACGCATCATTTATCTTTGGTGGTGGTTTATGAAAGATTTTATTGTTGCATATACAGATGGGGCTTGTAAGGGTAATGGCAAGCAAGGTGCATCAGCGGGTGGCTTTGGGGCACACATTTTATACCCTAATGGCGATATACTAAATATATGGGGCGGAGAGAGCGACACAACGAATAACCGCATGGAGCTAATGGCGGCAATTGTTGCCCTAAAGCGTACACCCTTTAAGATGCCCATTCAGATTTGGACAGATTCTGGCTATGTCAAAGACGGTATTACCAAATGGATTTTTAACTGGAAAAATAACGGCTGGAAAAAAGCTGATAAAAAGCCCGTGCTAAATGTTGAGCTTTGGCAGGAGCTTGATCAATTAACACAAGGTCGTAGCATTGATTGGCAATGGATTAAAGGTCATGCAGGTCATGCAGGCAATGAGATGGCAGACACACTTGCCAATCAAGGCGTTCTGGGTGCAGGCGAGTCATTCATTGCTCACGATGGTAATGACAATCAAAATAATAACAACGACAATGACTCAACTGTCGGTCAAAAAAACACTCATATAGCAGACAATAATAACCAATCAGCAGACAATGCAGACGACAGATCATCTGCATCGCTTGGCTTTACCATCAGCCCAGATGACAACCAAAATCCCAATTATGATGGCAATACCCGCAGGGTTAATCCGGACTTTTGGGCAATATTACCAAAACCTGTCAATCGTGGTGTCAGCAACCGACAACTGATTATGGATACAGAAACCACAGGTTTTGATGACCGAGGTGGCGACCGCATTGTTGAGGTGGGTATTGTTGAGATGGTTGGTCGCCGTTTTACTGGCAACAAACTACATGTCTATATCAACCCTGACAAAGTAATGGATGAAGAGGTCATTCGAGTGCATGGTATCGCCAATGAATTTTTGGTGGATAAACCAAAGTTTGCTGATGTGGCTCATGCCATTTATGAATTCATGGTGGATAGCGAAATCATAGCACATAACGCATCATTTGATATGCGGTTTTTGAACATGGAATTTGCCAAAGTGGGACTGAGCGATTTTCACGAGCGTGTCAAAGTAACCGACTCGCTTGCCATCGCCAAAGAACTCTACCCTGGTCAAAAAAACTCTCTTGATGCACTCGTGCGTCGTTTAGATGTCGGTAAACAAGATCGTACTTTCCACGGAGCTTTATTAGACTCTGAGATTTTAGCAGAAGTTTATCTTGCCATGACAGGCGGACAAATTGCCATGCACATGGAATATACAGATGACGATGGCTCTGGTCTAACCGCTGCATCGGGCTTTTCTAGCTTGGCAGAATTTGCAACCATGCTTAAAGCATCAGTCAGCGATGAGTCTGCCGACCAAGCGTGGCGTGAATCGGTGCTATCATGACTGTTCGTTACTTTGTGATTGACAAAGACAGCGTACTGTGTGATGAGCAAAGCTGTCCTGTGCTTTTTGTTGGACCATTTCATGATCAGATGATATCCTTAGCATTTGGCGAGATTCATGGTAACAAGCCTACCAGTAGTAGCCTAGATATCCATCCATTTGCCATCTCAAAAGATGACGCTCTTAATGCCAAGCTCATCGGTATGCACGGCAATATCTGCGTTCATGCCAAGCATAAGTCCCTACAGTTTTTGAGCTATCGTCATATCGTAGGCATTCTAGATACATCAATGGCACAAACCATTAGCCGTGCCATACAGCTGATCTTATGGCAAAGCGACCACCGTTTTTGTTCTCGCTGCGGCAAACCCACCCATGTTCATCAGTACGAACACGCCATGGTCTGTCGCCATTGTCATCATAGAGCCTATCCACGAGTACAACCCTGTGTCATCGTCGCCATTACTCGTGTTTGTCCTGATACCCATTGTCGCCAGATACTACTTGCTCATCACCACCACAAAGATACAGGCATGTATGGTCTGATTGCAGGCTTTATAGAGGCAGGCGAGTCGCTAGAGGCGGCGGTAGTTCGTGAAGTGCAAGAGGAAGTTGGACTATGTATCACGAATGCCAGATATCTAAGTAGTCAGCCATGGCCTTATCCAAGCAATCTAATGCTTGGCTTTATTGCTGATTATCAAAGTGGTAACATTCACCTACAGGAGAATGAACTGGCTGATGCACAGTTTTTTGATATCAAGCATTTGCCAAAAATACCCAGTAAAGGCACGATAGCTTACGAGCTTATTCAAGCAGTCGTTCGCATTGACGAATCTTTATCCGCCATTTGAATTTGATAAAATATGAGCATCGCTACCGACCGATTAGACAACCTTCCTGTACTATTCTCACCATTAACCCTAGATGAGATTGACAAGAACAAACGCATCGCCATCGCACAGATAGATGCCATCTTGCCACAAACCCAATGTGGGCAATGTGGGCATCACGATGGTTGCCTGCCTTATGCTCACGGTGTCATCATGAATCAAGAACCACCAAATTTATGCGTACCAGGTGGTCAGGTGGTTACTGATGGTATCACACAGATTTTGGGTGTTCTACCCATGACTGCCACACCAAGCAAATGGCAAACCGACCCCAAGACAAACCGACCCAGTGAGATGCGTGCCGTCATACAAGAAGCAGACTGTATTGGCTGCACTAAGTGTATTCCTGCCTGCCCTGTTGATGCCATCATCGGCACAGCCAAACACATGCACAGTATCATTACCGAGCTTTGTACAGGTTGCGAATTATGCCTGATTCCATGCCCTGTGGACTGCATTGATTTGGTTGCACATGTACGCACACTTGATGATACGGCTCGCACCCAAGAGCAAAATCATCTCCGACAACGCTACCATCAGCATTTAAACCGTGTTGAAGCCACCATTAAGCAAGGTGCAAAACCTGTGGTCAGTACTGTCGAGTCAGCGATGGCAAATGTCCTAAGCACTACCCACAATCACACCACCACGCCAAACATTGACCAAATCACAGCAAAAAACACCATCGTTGCTGCCAAACTTAGAACTCAGATTAAAAAACTCAATAAGCAGTTATCTATACATGATAATGACGAAATACGGACAAAGTTAGAACAATTAACCGAGCAATTACAATCATTAGAACATGACTCATGACGCTTGATTGAGTCATTATTTACCAGACAGTTGCTTTTAATCATCTTAGATCATCTCTCCAACGCCACTTTAATCAGGTGATGTTATGACACACGCCCCAAACCACGAGCATACCGAATTGGTACGCCGACTTGAAGAAAACCGTTTTATTTTTGCTCAAAATCCAAAGACCATCACAGACGCCATCAAAACAGATACTGGTACACCCCTTGACAAAATCCTAACCAGAGCATACAGGATTGACAGTAATGGTAAAATTGCAAGCACACTAACCCAGTCCAAAAAACTCATCAAAGGCTCATCGCAACTGCTTAGTATGGGATATTTTTTGCTTGGGTTTGTCGGTGTTTTTGGATTGCTTGGCTCACAGGTGGTGAATTTCTTTTATGTGGTACTGGCAGTACTAGGCTGGCATACTTTATCAATGCTTTGGTGGCTATACAGCCTATTTAGACGAGATGATGAGTCTTTTTTTATGGTGGTTTATGAACAACCTACTCTAAAAAAACCATTGCTATACCAACTCATCAATCCTGACAACCCCACTGTTCTTGAACACGCATTCGCTCTGCAATCCGACATTCATCGCCCCATCAAAAGATGGTATATAGGCAAAATCATACATCAAGCTTGGCTGTCGTCTTTGTTTGGAACATTAGTGGCATTGCTGTGTTTATTCTTATTTCGTCGTTATGACTTTATATGGGAATCTACCTTATTGACCGACATACATTTTGCCAAGTTCATGAATTTGTTTGGGGCCTTGCCTACTGTTTTTGGTTTTGATTTACCCAGTGCGGATATGCCCAAAAGCGAACAGAACGCTCGGTTTGCTTGGCTTACCATGCTATGTATCGTTTTATATGGTATCTTGCCTAGATTGATGGGTTATGTGGTATGCGTGGTGAAATCTGCTACTTATTTTACGATTGATATCAAGTCTTATTATTATGCCAATTTAATTCGTCAATTTAGTCAGCATATCATTGATCAAGATGATCATCGCCCAGACACACTAAGTAGCCAGCCCATCATTGATGTGCATGATAAATCATTCATCTTAGCAACGTTAGAATACCCCATGAATGATGCCATTAACACAACAGAACCTGTGAATATCTGCCATGAATTTGGAGTAATTAACGATAAAAATAGCTTAATGCTTGCCATCAACACCGCCAAACAAGCCAATGCTTTCATTTATCTTATCATTGATGTGCATATTTTGCCCGACCGTGGCATGGTAAGACGGATTATGGCATTGGCACAGACAGGCTTAGTGGTTCGCTTAGCAGGTATTGATGATGCTCAAAATAGCCATCATCATACATGGCAACAAAAACTAAAAGAGCTTGGTGTGATGATGGTTGAATGAACAACTTTTCTTCATCGGCAAAATCTTTGTAAAAAAATAAGCCTGTCATCAAGGCTTATTTTTTATTTAGAATCACTCACTCACAAAAGCAATTTTAGATAGTCCTGCACTACTTGCCGTTGCCAATACTTGTGCAACCATATCGTATTTGCCTTCACGGTCAGCACGCAGATGCACTTGTGGGTCATCGCCCTTAGCGACTTCATTCCCAAAGCGTTGTTCCAGCTCAGCAAGGCTAATTTTCTCACTGTCCCAGTAGATATCACCATAACTATCAATACTAATTTGTAGTACTTGGGGTGGTTGTTCATTGACGGTAGCAGTGGTCTTTGGCAGATCTAGTGGTACAGTCGGATTTAGAACCGTTGCCGTTACCAAAAAGATAATCATGAGTACAAGCATGATGTCAATGAGTGGAATAAGATTCATTTCACTCATGCCTTGATTGTCGCTGTCTCCCAGTTCAAAAGCCATCGCTTACTCCTTATTTGGCGGTTTCTGCCAAGATTTGATGTGCGGTATCATTAGCAACATGAATGGCACGGCGGTTCATGCGAGTGGCAATATTGTAAAATAGTACCGCAGGGATAGCAACCGCCAAGCCTAAACCTGTCATAATCAGTGCTTCGCCCACCGGTCCTGCCACCTGTGCCAAACCAGCTTGTCCACTTTTAGCGATGCTATGTAGAGCATGAAAGATACCCCAAACCGTACCAAACAAACCAATGAATGGTGCGATAGCAGCAGTCGTACCTAAAATCGGTAGACCTTTTTCCATCTCAAAACGATAGTTGGCAATTTTTTGCAATAATTTTTGCTCAACAATCATTTTTCTTTGGCTAAATTCCAAACCAGCCACATCCGCACTTGACAAGACGGACTGTCTTAGATCATCGCCAATGTGTTTGCCCAGTCGAGATGACTGTACAACACGCACAATGCCTGCTACCCACGAGATGATAGATAGGGCAAATAAGATGAAGAATAAAGCCTTACTAACGGCGTCAGTATGACCCCAATAAAATGCAAAATCCATAAAACTTCCTCATAAAAATCTAAATTTTTATTAAACTAACGAATATTAAAGCTCATCGGTAAAACTGCCGTACCTCGAGCTGGATTACCCCGCTCATCTTTAAAGGGATTAAAAGATGCTGCTCTAATAGCTTTGATAATCTGCCTATCAACATTCTTACCCAGGCCAGTATTTACCCCTGTGGCACTGATGATTCTGCCCTTTTCATCAATTTTTAGATGAACGGTAAATGATATGGTGCCAACTTTAGCATTCTCACTCACTTCAACATTGGAAAAATTTGGCTTGCGTCGCCAACTGGCATTCGCTTTGGCGGCAGAAATGGTGATATCACCAATTTGAGTGCCTGTGCCACGACCAATTTGATTACTGGCATGATTGGATGCGTTGTTTGCTTTTGCGGCAGCTTCAGCCTCTGCCCTTGCTTTGGCGTCTGCTTCAGCTTTTGCACGAGCATCTGCTTCGGCTCTAGCTTTCGCTTCCGCCTCTGCTTTTTGTCGTGCTGCTTCGGCGGCAGCCTTTTCTAGTCTTTGTCTTTCCGCTTCGGCTCTTTGTTGAGCCTCCCATCTTGCTTGTGCTTCAGCCTGTTGCTTTGCTAAAATTTCCGCTTGGCGATTGACTTCTTGCGGATCTAATTGTGGCTCTTGTTGTTTGCGTGGCTCACTTGGTGGGGGTTTTAACTGGGGCTGTTCTTTGACTGGCTCAGCTTTCGGCTTGGGAGCTGGTGGTCGTGGATCAGGATTTTTTTCAACTTTTGGAGCGGTGATGGGCTTGATGGGTTTTAGCATGGGGACAACCTCATCTAGCACTTGTTCAATCTTAACTTCTTTGACAGGCTCAATAATTTCCACCTTGATAGGTGGCGTGATTTTTAGTGTTTTTAGCTCAGGAAATTCCATTTTTGCCAAGCCCACAGCCACTAAACCATGCAATGCAAGTGCGACCCCAAGGGCGATCAGTTTGATGTTATTTTTAGAGATAGAATTGACATCACTCATGTTAGCCTACTGCTTTATGATATAATATACCGACAGGAACGGACGGCATACCGAAAATTTAATGGGTATATTTTCCATCTAAGAAAACTTATTATAACATAATGAGAATAGTTTGCAAATAAAAAAATATCATAAAAAAGCAGAGACACCTGATCTCTGCTTATCTTTCATGCAATGCACTTACATTGCATTTAGCACCGCTTCCCCCATCTTGCTACAGCTGACCAATTTAGTACCCTCTTCATAGATATCTGCCGTGCGATAGCCATCTGCCAACACTTTTTGTACCGCACATTCCACTTGCTTGGCACGACTTTCATCGCCCAAGCTATAGCGAAGAAGCATCGCAAGCGATAAAATGGTCGCCAGCGGATTTGCCTTATCCTGTCCTGCAATATCAGGAGCAGAGCCATGGCTTGGTTCATAAAGCCCCTTGCCGTTTTCATCAAGGCTTGCTGACGGTAGCATACCAATGGAGCCTGTCAGCATGCTTGCTTGGTCGGATAAGATATCACCAAAAATATTGCCTGTAGCAACAACATCAAACTGCTTAGGGTTTTTGACCAGTTGCATTGCCGCATTATCCACATACATATGAGACAACTCAACCTCTGGATATTCTTTTGCCATATCAGTAAAAATTTGTTTCCACAGTTCGGTGGTTTCTAGTACATTGGCCTTATCCACACTGCACAGTTTTTTATTTCTTTTTTGAGCAGCTTCAAAAGATACTTTGGCAATGCGACGAATCTCACTCTCGCTATATCGCATCGTATTAAAGCCCTCTCGTTCACCTTTATCGTTGGTAATAATACCTCGTGGTTCACCAAAATAAATATCTCCGGTCAGCTCTCGCACGATTAAAATATCTAGCCCTGATACGATTTCAGACTTTAAAGTGGAAGCGTTCGCTAATTCTTTGTAAAGAATCGCAGGACGCAAATTGGCAAACAAATTTAAGTCTTTACGAATCGCCAAAAGCCCTCTTTCAGGTCTAAGTGGGCGGTCCAAATTGTCGTATTGCGGACTACCTACCGCTCCAAGTAGTACCGCATCGGCTTTACGCACAATCTCTTGAGTTTGGGTAGGATAAGGCGAGCCGTATTTGTCATATGCCGAACCGCCCAAATAGGCGTATTCATAGCTTACATCCAAACCGTCAGCGATGAGTTTATCAAGCACCTTAACAGCTTGGGCGATGATTTCAGGGCCGATACCGTCACCGTTTAAAATTGCGATGTGTTTTGTCATAGTTTTTTCCTTTTTAAGATTATTCAAATTGCCCTGTCAGCCAATAATTACCGAAAATCACATTTCCTGACTTTGGCACATCATCAAACATATCAAGGTCAAAAACAGCTTCATACTCACCGCCATAGGTGCTAGCACGACACCAATAAAACTCACGATTTGTAATGGTATTGGTTCGTTTTTCAGCTTCAATGACAGTAAGTCCTGCTAAGACAATAGCAGTTGGTTCGTCCTGTTCATCATCGGAAAACATACCGCTTGGCGAAAAAAATTCCGAACTAAAACCAAGTTCATTATCATCTCGTTTTTGCCAATCATTAAAAGCATCTACATCAGCAAAAATATCAACATCTTCAGCAAATAATGTCAAAAAAGCGGTGCGAATTTTGTCATCGGCTTGATAATCCAAATAATTGGGCAGTTCAACAGTTAATGGGTAGATACCGTCACACCAACCATCATCTTTATCATATTCGCTCACATTAAGCCAGCCACAAGCCATGCCATCGCCAAATTGTCCTTGTTCAATCGGAGCAACCGCATTCATACCAAATATTTGTGATGTTTTTGGTGAAAAGCACGGAAATACATTGACGATTTCTCTGCTGTCATTATTACCACAAAGCCAAATTTGCACCCCACTTGGGTCGGTATAACTTAAATAACTTAGCTTATCGTGCGTACTACGATGTTCAGCATATGGTAAAATTTTTTCAATAATTTCACCAATGTCATCATTTGACTCAATAATAAATCCAACTGCTGAAAAATGGCTCATTTTTTATCCCTTATTATGCGTTTAATTCAGCAAACACCCACGGTCTATCCGCACGGGCTTTTTCTTCAAAGGCTTTAATTTCATCAGCATTTTGCAAGGTCAAGCCAATATCATCTAAGCCATTTAATAGGCAGTGTTTGCGAAAGTCATCTACTTCAAAGGCATATTCTTTACCGTTTGGGCTAATGACTTTTTGATGTTCCAAATCTACGGTTAATTGATAGCCAATATTTTCAAAACATTTTTTAAATAATTCATCAACTTCGCTTTCTGTTAATATCACAGGGAGCATACCATTTTTAAAGCAGTTGTTATAAAAAATATCGGCAAAACTTGGAGCAATCACGGTGCGAAAACCATACTCATTTAATGCCCAAGGGGCGTGTTCACGGCTAGAACCACAACCAAAATTGGTACGAGCAAGGAGAATGGTCGCCCCCTGATAACGGTCTTGATTTAGCACAAAATCAGGGTTTTTTGGGCGTTTTGAAATGTCTTGCCCCAAATAGCCTTCATCTAAGTAACGCAGTTCATCAAACAAATTATCGCCAAAGCCTGTGCGTTTGATGGATTTTAAAAATTGCTTAGGGATAATCAAATCCGTATCCACATTGGCACGGTCTAGGGGGGCAACAATGCCGATTTGTTTGGTGTATTGTTTCATAATTTTTGCCTTTTTGTAAGGTGTGTATTACACACATAAGAGTTTTTTCTTTCAGTGGTGCGTGATACGCACATTACTTTTATTTTATCTTTTAATTTAAACTTACCAGCTATAATAAGCCGTCAAACTTGCTACCGCCAATACTTTGCCATTTAGATTAAAGCCTAATACCGCAGGGCTAATCGTGGTTGGTAAATCTAGCATTTCATTTAAGGCGTACAAGGTAAAAATATAACGGTGCGGTTTATCGCCTTTTGGGGGAAATGCCCCAATAAAGCCGTCCAATCCTGCGTCATTTTTTAATTCCAAAACGCCATTGCCAAAATCATTAGATTGACCTTTTGGTAATTCAGTCCAATCAGCAGGAATGTTAAACACATTCCAATGCCAAAAACCACAGCCTGTTGGTGCGTCTGGGTCATACATGGTCAGCACAAAACTCTTGGTTTCGCTTGGAGCATTTTCCCATTCTAGCTCTGGGCTGATGTTATTACCTGTAAAGCCCCAAATATTGGCAACATAGTCGCTTGATAGCGTGCTACCTTCGCTAATGTCGGCACATTTTAATACCATTTCGCCTTGTGGTTGGGCGGGTTGGCGGACTTCCAAATAAGGGTTTAAAGATAAATCGTTCATATTCAGCTCCTTTTAAAATTTGACGATATTTGGTAAGGCAGTCCATGTGATAATGAACTGCCTAACTGCATTAAGCAACTGTTCTGACATCCACAAAATGCCCATGAATTGCCGCTGCCGCTGCCATAGCAGGGCTAACAAGGTGCGTACGACCGCCATTACCTTGACGACCTTCAAAGTTACGGTTAGATGTGCTGGCACAATGCTCGCCTGCTTGTAGCTTATCAGCATTCATCGCAAGACACATTGAACAGCCCGGCTGTCGCCACTCAAACCCCGCCTCTATAAAGATTTTATCCAAGCCTTGTTCTTCAGCTTGTTTTTTGACAAGTCCAGAGCCTGCCACTACCATCGCTTGCTTAATCGTGGGAGCGACTTTTTTGCCTTTGACAATTTTAGCAGCTTCTTGCAAATCTTCAATCCGAGAATTGGTACAAGAGCCAATAAATACACGGTCAAGAGCAATATCACTCAAAGATTGACCGCCTGTTAGCCCCATGTATTGATAAGCTCTTGCCCAGTCGCTTTTTTGGACATCGTCTCGTGCGTCATCAAGCATTGGCACATTAGTAGATACAGGAATGACCATTTCAGGCGAAGTCCCCCATGAGATTTGTGGTTCAATTTCATCGCCATTGATTACCACCACTGTATCAAAATGGGCGTCATCATCAGAATGCAAGGTCTGCCAATATGCCACTGCACGCTCCCAATTCTCGCCGGTTGGGGCATAAGGACGACCTTTGACATAGTCTATCGTCTTATCATCTACTGCCACAAGACCAACCCTAGCACCGCCCTCAATCGCCATATTGCATACAGTCATACGCCCCTCAATGGACATATCACGAAATACCTGACCGCCAAATTCAATCGCATAGCCTGTTCCGCCTGCCGTGCCAATCTTGCCAATAATTGCCAAAATCACATCTTTAGGGGTTACACTTTTGCCTAATTTACCATCAACACGCACAAGCATATTTTTCATTTTTTTGGCAACCAAGCATTGGGTGGCAAGCACATGCTCAACTTCACTAGTACCAATACCATGTGCCAAACAACCCAAAGCTCCATGCGTTGCAGTATGGCTATCGCCACACACCACCGTCATGCCAGGCAAGGTCAGACCCTGCTCTGGTCCTACCACATGAACAATACCCTGACGCTCATCATTAATGCCAAATTGCATGACATTAAAAGCTCTACAGTTATCATCAAGCGTTTTGACTTGAATGCGAGAGGTGTCATCTTCAATGCCTGATATGCCCTCTGCACGCTCTTTGGGTGAGGTAGGGACATTATGGTCAGGCGTTGCAATATTCGCCGACAATCTCCAAGGGGTGCGATTTGCCAAAGCCAAGCCCTCAAACGCCTGCGGACTGGTTACCTCGTGCAATAATTGGCGGTCAATATAGATAAGCGATGAGCCATCATCACGCTGTTTGACCAAATGGTCGTCCCACAATTTATCATAAAGCGTCTTTGGTGAATTGGTGCCTGCCATTGTTCTCTCCGAATTAATCATGGTCTGGGTTATGAATGATTTTATTATAGCATAGGTTAATGATAAATCTAATTTATCATTTTTATATTTTAAAAAAATTATGGAATGAATTATTCATTATTTATTTTACCATTTTTTATGCCAAAATACGCATTCTTGTGCAGCATACTAGACCAATTGATAAAAATATAAAATTTTTATTTATTTACAAACTTTTTTTTATTAAAATAGGCATAGTTATTTACAGGAATTTATCATGAATACCATCAATTTAACAACTTTTGTTACCGTCATGCAAACAGGAAGTATATCTGGAGCGGCAGAGAAACTATTTATTACACAGCCTGCGGTAAGTAAACGCATCAAGAATCTTGAAAGCGAGTTCGGGGTGGCGTTATTTGATACCATTGGTCGTGGCATCATTGCCACCCCTGCAGCACACGAGCTGTTGCCTTATGCCAAAAAATGGCTAGAGGATTATGAATCCTGTCGTTCCAGTCTTCAGCATTCCAAAGAAACGGTGAGTGGTCGGCTAGTCATCGGCACAAGTCATCACATCGGCTTGCACCATCTCGCTCCTGTACTAAAACGCTTCATTCAGATGCACCCCACAGTACAACTAGAAGTGCAGTTCATGGATTCTGAAGAAGCACATAAAGCCGTGCTTGATGGTGATGTTAGCTTGGCATTTTTGACACTACCGCCGACCTATGATTTAAGATTGAATTACCACACCTTATGGTCAGACCCACTATACTTTGTAACAGGCACCTTAAGTACACTTGCCCAAAAGAGCGGGGTTACGCTACTTCAGCTTGCCCATCACCCTGCCATACTACCTGCAGCAAATACTTTTACCAGTCAGATTACCCTAGCTGAGTTCAACCGCAGTAATCTGCGTCCTTATGCAACCATGACCACCAACCCCTTAGAATCTATCCGTATGCTAGTATCCATCGGATTGGGTTGGTCGGTATTACCAGAGACGCTCATCAATCAAGATTTGGTTAAAATTGACATGGCAGATGACATTGAACTACAGCGTCATCTAGGTGTAGTTACCAACCCAAATCTAACTCGTTCAGCAAACACTCAGGCGTTACTAGATTTGCTATCTATTGCTGACATACAAGCAAAATAAAAATAAAGCAACCTAGCCCAAGTTTGGTTAGCTAACTGGCAAGCTGTTTTAAAGTAGCTTTTAGTAGGCTTGAGGTGTCTATGGTTTCTAGTCCAAGCTGAGCTTGCTTGATTGCGTGCTGAGCCTCCTTTTCTTTGTAGCCTAGCCCCATCAAGGCACTTTCTACCTCAGCAATGATGTGCATTTGATTGTATTCAACCACATTGTCATCAAAAAACTCCCCACGACCACCAAATTCAGCCACGCCACCAAATTCTACCAACTTACCTTTTAACTCAATGATGAGCCTTTGGGCAGTTTTTTTGCCAATGCCAGGAACACGAACCAATGCCAAGTCATCTTCTTGCTCTACCGCCTGCTTTAGTTCGCTGGCGGATAAAGTTGATAGCATGGCTAGTGCCATTTTTGCTCCGACGCCATTGATTTTAATCAACTTTCTAAAGACATCTCGGTCTTGTTTTTGGATAAAGCCATATAATAGTTGTGCATCTTCTCGAACATATAAATGTGTATAAATTTGCGTTTGTTCATTTAAAGATAGCTGACAGAATGACGGTATGGGCAACTCAATCTCATAACCCACACCACTTGCTGTCATCACACACGCCAACGGTGCATTCAAATAACACACCACCCCTTGAATCAGTCCCATCATAGTTTTCCAACCTTATTAACTTTAATGAATGATAAAATTAAGGGCATAACTCAATTATGCCCTTAATTTGGTTCATCATACAAATATTATTAGTAGTACTCAACCATTTTTTCAAGAGAAATTGGGCGAATCTTGCTAGCATGCCCTGTTGCACCAAATGCCTCATAGCGAGCCACACAAATGTCTTGCATTGCCATGATTGAAGCTTGTAGATATTTACGAGGGTCAAACTCGCTTGGGTGGTCATTTAAGAATTTGCGGATTGCACCTGTGCTGGCTAAACGCAAATCGGTGTCAATGTTAATTTTGCGTACGCCGTGTTTAATGGCATCAACCAACTGATCAACTGGCACACCGTAAGTTTCGCCAATTTGACCACCATTTTCATTGATGATTTGTAGCCATTCTTGTGGTACAGAACTTGAACCGTGCATCACAAGATGGGTGTTTGGTAGAGCTTCGTGAATTTCTTTGATGCGGTCAATAGCCAAAATATCGCCTGTTGGTGGACGAGTGAATTTGTAGGCACCGTGTGAAGTACCCACCGCAATGGCAAGAGCATCCACATTCGTATCGGCAACAAATTGACGAGCTTCTTCTACTGAAGTCAATAGTTGGCTGTGGTCCAGTACGCCTTCTGCACCCACACCATCTTCCTCGCCAGCCATGCCTGTCTCTAGACTGCCTAGGCAACCAATTTCACCTTCAACCGACACACCGCAAGCATGGGCCATCTTAACAACTTCACGAGTAACACCAACATTGTAATCATAATCGGCAGGCGTCTTACCATCTTCTTTTAGTGAGCCGTCCATCATTACCGAGCTAAAGCCAAGCTGAATTGAGCGTTGGCATACCGCTGGGCTAGTGCCATGGTCTTGATGCATGACAACAGGAATGTGTGGCCATTCCTCTACAGCAGAAAGGATGAGATGGCGTAGAAATGGTGCACCTGCATATTTTCTTGCCCCTGCCGATGCTTGCACAATCACAGGAGAGTCGGTTTTATCCGCCGCCATCATGATGGCACGCATTTGCTCTAAATTATTGACATTAAAGGCAGGCAGACCATAGCCATATTCACCTGCATGGTCTAGTAACTGGCGTAAAGATACAAGTGCCATATTTCTCTCCAGATGGTTAACATTGATAAAATAATGTATTATAGCAAAAATCTAAATATTTATCAGTAAAAAACTACCAATTCCAAGACAATCATCAAAAAAGCCCATAAAAATGGGCTTTGATTAGTATTGCATGAATCAGTATTTTTGCTCTTCAGGAACTTCAGCTTCTGCATTAGTAGCAGCATCTGCAGCAGCACCGACTTTCTTAGCAACTTCAGAAGTCTTATCAGCAATTGTTTGAACGCCATCTTTGGCTGCTTCTGCGGTATTTTGTGCAGCGGCTTCTGCTTCTTTGGCGACTTCAGCTGTCTTATCAGCGATGTCAGCCTTAGCAGCTTCAACAGTCTCTCCGGCTTTTTCTTTGGTCTGATCGCTACAAGCTGCCAAAACAGCAACGCCAGCCAAAGTAGCAATAAGTAATAATTTTTTCATGATAGATACCTTGTATGTTATTTTCATCTGTTCTATTGTAATTGATAAAGATGGTAGATAATCAGCAAACCATCTATCAAGCACTGCATTAAGTCAGCTTTAGTTTAGCTCTAATTGTCAGATTTTACAAGATGTTATATAACAATGTAACAAAAAATAAACAATATAAGATAACCAACAAAATCAATCGTCAATCATCTTTTGGTCAGCCTAAGCCCTCGCTTCTTCCAACGCCTTAATGGCTGGTAGCACCTTGCCTTCAACAAATTCTAAGAACGCACCACCACCTGTTGAAAGATAGCTAACCTCAGACGCCACATCGTATTTGTCAATGGCAGCCAAAGTATCGCCACCACCTGCAATACTAAAGCCTTTGCTATCTTTAATTGCAAGCGATAAAATTTTTGTTCCCTCGCCAAATTTATCCACTTCAAAGACACCAACAGGACCATTCCAAAGAATGGTTTTGGCATTGGTGATGGCAGTAGCAATCCTGGTAGCACTGCTTGGTGCCATGTCTAAAATCATCTCATCACTATCAATCTCACCTACAGGCTTGTAGATGGCATCAGCCTGTTCTAGCGAGCCTAAGAAATTATCAAAATTGCTTTGTGATTTTTTGGCAACCACAACTTCACTAGGCAACAAAATATTAGTCTTTGTCATGATGCTCTTGGCAGTTTCCACAAGGTCAGCCTCATATAAAGAAGCGCCGACATTCACCCCTGTAGCAGCCAAGAAAGTATTGGCAATACCGCCACCAACAATAATATCATCACAGATATCAGCCAAGCTAAGCAAAACATCAAGTTTGGTCGATACCTTTGAGCCACCTACGATGGCAAGTACAGGTGCTTGCGGTTTATCTAAGGCACGAGACAAAGCATCTAACTCTTGTGCTAATAAATTGCCTGCACAGACTTGCTTTCCGTCAGCAGCAGCGGCACGAATCACGCCTTCGGTTGATGCTTGGGCACGATGAGCAGTACCAAACGCATCCATCACAAATACATCGCACAACTTAGCATACTGCTTTGATAACTCTGGGCTATTTTTCTTTTCGCCGGCATTAAATCTAACATTTTCAAGCAAGACCACTTCATTGACTTTGGCATCAACACCATTCTCTAAATAGTCTTTAGAAAAATGTACAGGACAGTCCAACGCTTTTTGTAGATAATCAGCGACTGGTTGTAAAGAGTATTTTTCTTCAGGCTCGCCTTCGGTTGGGCGACCTAAATGCGAGCAAACAATCACCGCTGCACCTTTAGCAAGAGCGTCTTTGATGGTTGGCAAGGCGGCCTGTAAACGCACATCACTAGCAACAACGCCATCTTTGACTGGGACATTCAAATCTTCACGAATTAGTACACGCTTACCTGCCAGATCCAAATCCTGCATTGCTAAGATTGTCATAACATCACCTTAATGTTGAATTTTGGTTAAGTGTTTAGTAAAACAATACCTTTAAAGTCTCTATTGATTATAAACGAAATGACAAAAATAGGCAACCAGCTGACAGATTGATGGTTACAAGACGATGAAACAGCGTTGCAAAAAATCTTAAATTTACTCATCAATTTTTTGCTCAACTTGCATCTTATGACTTAGAAAAAGTCAGGTTCATTAAGTACGCTCACCATTTATTTTTTTGTAAATACAATGCAAGGCTATGGCATATTTTATGCAAATACATTATAATAAGCGTTCATTTTAATCAAATAGGTATTGAATGCGAAATTGTATCAGTGCTTTTTTAGCGATGACTTTGGCTGCACAAATAACCCATGCACAGACAACTACAGCCTCTTATTATGCAGATAAATTCAACGGTCGCAAAACTGCCAATGGTGAAATATTCAGCAATCAAGACATGACTTGTGCTTCCAATAATCATGCTTTAGGCACTCATGTTGAAGTTACCAATGTGAAAACAGGCGAGTCAATCATCTGTAGAGTCAATGATCGTATCGGTAAGGCAAACCGTATTGATTTGAGTAAAAAGGCTTTTGCTCAACTTGCCCCACTATCACAAGGATTGGCAAAAGTCAGCGTACAAAAAGTCCAAAAGCACACTTTAGATACTCAGTCGGATGAAAGAATTAGCTTGGCTTATAACGAGTCTTACTAATTTAGCTTTTGGTTAAATTCATACCTTTTCAATGACATACAAATAAAAGCTCTGTTAATGGGCTTTTATAATTTTTAGCGTTTATTTTTAAAAAACACCCCGAAAACATACTGCTTTTGGGGTGTTTTTTAAGTTTTTAAAAACTTACACACTCATCTTCCAGTCAAAAGGCATCTCATGATGCCCACGCAGAGCCATCATTAGTGTCTGTTGCATGTGTTGCAAAACTTCAGCAGTATAAGGAATGGCTGGCGTACCCCATACAGGATCTGGCCAACGGCTGTCATTTTGATAGCGAACGATATGATGAAAATGCAATTGTGGCACTTGATTGCCCAAAGCAGCGACATTCATCTTGTCTGCACCAAAGATTTTTGCCATCTGGCTAGAAACCCAGCTTGACTCTCGTAAGAACTGCACTTGGTCGGCAGCATTCAGCTCGTAGATTTCTTTGATACCTGATACTCTCGGCACCAAAATAAGCCAAGGAAATTGACAGTCATTCATCAATCTGACAGTTGATAAGGGAAAATCCCCCACCAAAAAAGTATCCTTGGCAAGTGTTGGATGTAATTGAAACATTGCTTTTCTCTTTAATTATCAATTATGCTAAAATATGGACATTGTAGCACAAATCTACCTGTTATTGAACATTGTTAAATATTTATACATCTTAAGGCGATGCTAACTTCATCTCAACCAAATTATTTTCAAAATATTTAAGCAATTCAAAGACAGCATTTACCCTTGTAGCCACATCTTTTTCATCTTTAAAGGTGTGTTTGAGCGTTGTCGCTCCCATCATGCGATAACCATTATTAGACTGAATCAACCTAATGATGGCAAGTCCATCAATCGGCGTATCTGCCTTAAACTCTAAGGTTAGTAATTTTCCTGTTACATCAATCTTTGTGATGCCAAGTGGCATACTTTGTACTCGCATTTTATGTACCAAAAACAGATTGGCAAGAGCGGTGGGCATACCACCAAAGCGGTCAATCATCTCACTTTTTAAGTCATTAAGCTCATCGGTTTCTTGGGCGTTGGCAATGCGTTTATAGAACAACAGTCTTTCATGAACATCAGCTAGATAATCGCTAGGTATCAAGGCAGATGCGTGGATATTGATATCACTGACCAAATCAAGTGGTGTTTCTAGGCTTGGGGTCTTGCCCGATTTAATCGCTTTGGCGGCACGGTCTAGCATATCCATATACAGCCCAAAACCAATGGTCTGCATATTACCCGATTGCTCTTTGCCCAAAATCTCCCCCGCCCCACGAATCTCCAAATCTTCACTAGCCAGCATGAATCCGGCCCCAAGCGTGTTGGCACGACTGATGGCATCAAGGCGTTTTTTGGCATCGCTTGCCAAGCCTTTGATTGATGGCACAAACAAATAACAATACGCCTGATGGTGCGAACGACCCACTCGCCCACGCAACTGGTGTAGCTGAGCCAGTCCAAATTTATCAGCTCGGTTGATGATGATGGTGTTGGCATTGGGTACATCAATGCCTGTCTCAATAATCGTGGTTGCTACCAGCACATTGGTTTTTTTGTGATAAAACTCACTCATCACGCTGTATAGTTCTTTTTCTGCCATCTGTCCATGTGCCACCCCCACACGCACTTCAGGGATAAGTTTGGATAGATTTTCAGCAACTGAATTGATGCTTGCAACATCATTATGTAAATAATATACCTGTCCGCCACGCAGAATCTCACGCAAGATGGCATCTTTGATTGTCTGTTCATTTTTTTCAGCGACAAAGGTTTTGATAGCCAGTCGTCTAGCTGGTGGTGTTGCAATGATAGAGATGTCTTGCATTCCTGATAGTGCCATATTCAGCGTGCGAGGAATGGGCGTTGCGGTCATCATTAAGGTATCAACATCAGACTGAATGGCTTTAATTCTTTCTTTATGACGCACACCAAAGCGATGCTCTTCATCAATAATCATTAGACCCAAGTTCTTAAATTTCACATCATTTTGTAGTAGCCTGTGCGTACCAATAATAATGTCCACCTTGCCTTCTGCTAAATCAGTCAGTGCCTTATCTTGTGTTTTTTTACCAACGAATCTTGATAAACTTTCAATTTTAATTGCCCAATCAGCAAAGCGATTTTTAAAACTGTCTTCATGTTGTCCTGCCAGTAGTGTGGTTGGTACCAACACCGCCACCTGATAGCCCGCTTGCACAGCAATGAATGCTGCTCGCATGGCGACCTCTGTCTTGCCAAAACCAACATCACCACAAATTAGCCTATCCATTGGCTTTGCTTGTTTCATATCCGACATTACGGCGTCAATGGCGAGCTTTTGGTCAAGCGTCTCTTCATAGTCAAATCCACTGGCAAACAGCTCATACTGCACCATATCTATATCAAAGCTAATGCCTTGGCGTGCATTTCTGCGAGCCTGAGTATTAAGTAGCTCTGCTGCCACATCATAAATATCGGTTAGAGTTTTTTGGCGTGCCTTATCCCACTTGCCAGAACCGATTTTTGACAACTGCACCGCCTCACTGTCTGTACCACTATACCGACCGATTAACGCAAGATTGGTAATCGGTACATAAACATTGGCATCGTCAGCATATTTAATATGAATAAATTCTTGCTCACCTTCTCCCACATCTAGCACAACCAGTCCCACATAGCGACCAATACCATAGGATAAATGCACGACAAGCGACCCTTCGGTCATTTCGCTGACTGATTTAATCAAAAAAGCCTGCGATAAGGCGTTTTGGCGTCGCTGTCTGGCATGATTTACCTGCCTGCCAAAAATCTGTGCTTCAGTAATGACACAAAAACCATGCTCACCCATCAACCACAAAACACGCTCAATGGAGGCAACAACGATTGCTAATGTATCCGTAAAAGTTGGTAACTTATCAATAAACTCACCAAAGCTACCCACCACAGTCGTGTTTAACTTACCTTTTAATAACTCCAAAACAATCTCACGCCGCCCTGCACTTTCACAAGCAAGCAGTACAGGCTCATCACACCCACGAACAAACCGAAGAAATTCATCAAGCGGTTCGTCCTGCTGATGATTGATGGGCAGGTTTGGAACAGCTTTGGTAATAACATCTTTAAATGGGGCTGATACATTTTCTTGATTACCAAATACCACTCTAGGATAGTTTTTTAGAGATTGGAAGAACTCATTGCTTGGCAGATACAAAAAATCTGGCGGCAAAATAGGTCTATCTTTATCAAAAGCACGAGAATGATGGCGTTCATTGACCTGCGTCCAAAACTCGTGATGATAAGCAGACAATCTATCATCACAAATGACAATCGCATCATCGGGCAGATAGCTAAATAAAGCTCCTTGGGTTTGCCACTGCGATAACTCAAAAAAGAGTGGCATATAATACTCAATTCCTGCCGGCGAAATACCGCTCATGACATCATTATACAGCTCAAACTTTCTGGCGGAGGCATTGGGGAATAGACTGGCAAAATTCTGACGAAAGGTCTCTTTGTCGTCTAAATCAAATTCTCGTGCCGGCAACAGACGAAAATGTTCAACCTTAGCTGTATTGGGCAACATGGCATCATCAAAAATACCATCTTGTTTTAGCTTGGCTAAATCATCTTGACTGACGGTACGCTGAGTGTCTGGATTAAATAATTTGATGGACTCTATCTCATTATCAAATAGCTCTAAGCGAAATGGCAAAGGCTGACCGACAACAAAAATATCTACAATACTACCACGCACAGCGAACTCGCCTGCCACATAGACATTATCCACCGCTTCATAGCCTGCTTTATCCAATCTGATTCTTTCATGTGCCAAATCAAAGACATCGCCAACTTTTAAATCAAAAAATCTTCCCAAAAGATGACTTGGTGGGGTGATTTTTTGCATGAGTGTCTGAATTGCCACCAACAATACCCCAGCTGTTGGCATGTGTGTCAAAAGCTCAATACGCTCCGAGATGATGTCTTGATGAACAGACAGATTGTCATAAACCAGCGTTTCATAATCAGCAAAAACATGAACCTTAACCCCAAAAAATGCAAGCTCACCAGCCAGAGTTTGTAATTCTTCTTGGTTTTTGCAAATGACTAAATGTAGCCGATTTTGTATCTTAGTATGGTCTGAAAGCCAAAATGCCAAACTGGCATCATTAACCTGCTGATAATGAGTTAGAAAATTAGGCTGAAGTTTTGGGGTGTGAATGGTGATGTTTGTCATGAAAATCAAATTAAACAATAAAAAATAGGTCAAAAACTAGCAACATCAAAACAGATTACCAATTTTGTAGTTTTAGTTGCCATGCACGGCACTTGGCAGCGATGGTATCACTGCTGTGCGACATGATATCGGCAGTAACAGCGATGTACTCCAATGGCGTGCCCGACAGCCCATCTCGCAGTTGATAGACATTATCCAAAGCGATGCCACCAATCACACATAATGGCAAATCCAGATTGGCGGTTTTTTGTAAAGTTGGCATGGGGACCAGTCTGACTTTTGGCTTGGTAAGCGATGCAAACACCGCACCCATTGCTCCATAAGTCGCCCCTTCTTTTTTGGCTTGTTTAAACAAAGCAATGTCTGAATGGCAGGTACGACCAATAAAAACATCCTTGCCCAATATCTCTCGTGCCACCGCTACGCTACCATCTCTTTGTCCTAAGTGTAGCCCTGTACAAAAGTGCGATGCTAACTGCAAGTCATCATTCATGACCACAGGTACATCATATTTATCTGCAAGACTTACCAAAAGTTCAGTTTCTTGATAGACAGTGGCTAGATCGTATTGGCGTAGCGTGGTCTTTCGGCGAATCTGCAACAATGAAATCACCCCTGTATCCAAAGCTCTTTCTAGCTTATCAAGCAAGGTGCTGATTTCATCATCGTTGGTTAGTAGATACAGTTTGGGGCGATTGGACTTGGTTGTTGACATATTGAACACATGACAAATAATAAAAATACGCCATTATAGCCTAAAAACTCTCGTCAAGACAATGAAAAAGCCCAGATTTCCATATCTAGGCTCATATCAGTATCAATTATATCAATGGCGATAAGCAAGCTGAGTTAGGATATTTTCAGCATCGCTCCAACGAGACTGTGAAGCGTTAGCACCCAATAGGACGATGACCGCAGGTTTATTATTCACATGGGTTTCCATCACGACACAATAACCTGCCTCACGAATAAAACCTGTCTTTGAAACACCAATGGGGTGCGAACCTGAACGAACCAAACGACTAGTATTATTTGCTTTATAAGTGCGATTGCCTAAGTTGTGATTGACGATATAAAAATCATAGCTTGGTGCTGTTGAAAAATTACGCAGCAACTGATAACGAGAATCCTGACTGACCGCCTTCATCATTTTCACCAAGTCATTGGCTGATGAGACATTGCGTGGATCAAGACCTGATGAATCTGAAAAACGAGTCTTGTACATCCCTAGACTTTTAGCTTTGGCATTCATCGCATCAATGAACGCATCATAACCACCTGGATAAGTGCGAGCCAATGCTTTGGCGGCTGGGTTTTCAGATTTCATAAGAGTCATCAATGCAAATTCAGAGCGACTTAGCGTGTCGCCTGCACGCAAGTTGGTGGTGGCTTTTTTTGCACCGACTAGGTCTGATGGAATGAGTGTGATTTCTTCTCGCATATCAAGACCGGCATCTAAAATAACCATGACTGTCATGACTTTGCTAATAGAAGCAATAGAGCGAGTGTCATCGATATTTTTTGAATAAATCAAGTTGCCAGATTCTAGGTCAAGGACCGCCACCGCTGATGAATTGGTACTCACCGCCAACTGGTCAAACAAAGGGGCGTTTTGATGTGATAAAGCATAAGTTGGCGTGGTTGTGGTTGGCACTTGCGTGTAGCCAAATGACCCACCCACCGTTTGAACATCGGCAGGTC
Organism: Moraxella sp. E33BD; assembly: GCF_041807865.1. NCBI lineage: Bacteria > Pseudomonadati > Pseudomonadota > Gammaproteobacteria > Moraxellales > Moraxellaceae > Moraxella > Moraxella sp. E33BD. Next base: position 128,306 of record NZ_JBGTZD010000001.1, read on the forward strand.
TGATGGTGGTCGTGGTTTGTACTGTTGAACTGGCAGGCGGGGTCGCCTTTGAAGCAGTGATGATACGCTGATTGCTACTGTCCACCGTGAACGCATGAGTCTGAACCCCTAAGAGCATCGTGCCCACCACAGCACAATGAATACCGAGACGCTTGGTTAATTTAACATTTCTCATGATGAATCCTCAAAAACAGCGACTTTTTACTCAGCTTAAATCTGAATTTATCCACCTTTAACATAAGATGAGCTGAACAAATCCAAAATAGAACAACAGTCTATTTATTAGAATATCGACTAAGTAGCCCAAACAACAAGATGGATTTTCTTTATTTTTATTTTACCATATTTAGGCACATTATGTACGCAAAAAAGCATGGATTCTTCATAAAAAATCCAAAAAAAACCACCCCAAAATCCAATGTTTCAATCACCAAAAAAGGACAGTTTATCGCCCAAAGAATGAAAAATATCAGTTGTAATCATGTAAAATTATGCTAAACTTTTCAAAAATAGGATAACACGACTTAATTAAGTGCTTAAGGAGCTGCATGACAATCAAAGTTTTGGTGGTTGATGACCATGATTTGGTGCGTATGGGCATCGCTCGTATGCTTGATGATGATGTCAATATTGAGGTAATTGCAGAGGCGGATGACGGCGATATCGCCGTACAGCTAGCTCGTAGGCATCGCCCCAATATTGTCCTGCTTGATGTGAATATGCCCAACATGGATGGCGTGGAGGCAACTCGCCGTATTAAACAAATTGACATAAACATCAAAGTCTTAGCAGTATCTAGCCTATCGGCACAGCCCTATCCTTCCATGCTACTAAAAGCAGGTGTTGATGGCTATATCACCAAAGGAACGCCACTTGATGAGATGATTCGAGCCATCAAAAAAGTGCATGGCGGTGGCAAATATTTTAGCCACGATGTTGCCGAACAGCTTGCCCATACAGTTCTAGGCGAGCAAACACAATCACCCTTTGAACTTCTATCCGAGCGAGAAAAACAAGTTGCCATGATGGTGGTGAACTGCCAAAGTGTGCAAGAGATTGCTGACCAGTTATTTGTGAGTGTTAAGACGGTCAATACTTACCGCTATCGTATCTTTGAGAAATTGGGTGTAAATAGTGATGTTAAGCTTACCCATCTTGCCATGCGTCATGGACTAATTGATACCAAATAAACACTTGGGCATCTAGCATCATTTTAAAATAAAAAGCCACAAAAATACTTTGTGGCTTTTTATTATCAAGCTGTCATCAATCATCAAATCAACTACCCATCAAGCCGTTTAGCTATAGTGTTTGGGCATTTCATCATAAACATGGGCGTGCCACGAACTCATCTGACGCTGCATGACGGTTGCGATGGCGGCATGAATCATGCTCTGACCCACCATCTGCACATCATCACCAATGATGGCTTTTGCCTGCTCAGAAAAAGCAATGGTAACCATCGGCTCATGCTCTCTACCCACTTCTTGTAAAGTTAAGACACCGTCTTCACGCTCCACAAATTCAAGCACTGCTTCTTTGACCATCATTTCACCATTTTGGCGTTCTTTAACCAGACTTTTAGCGATGGGTTTTTTGCGTTTAACTTTTGGCTTTTTGTTCTCGCCCAAGTCCACAACTTCATCAGCAGGCTTGGCTTTTTTGGGTCTGCCACGGCGTTTAGGCTTGTTGGTATCAACATCTTGTGTTAACTCTTTGTGTATTGATTCATGTAGGTCAGGTGCTAACAGCTCTTCTTGACTAATGCGTGGCTGTTGTGTTGCCAGTTTCTTTTGTAACTCTTCTTCTATGAGAGCTTCTGCTTCTTTAATCAGACGCTTGATCAACTCATCATCTGCTTTATCAGACATCGCACAACTCCAAAGTGTTTTTTATTATTCTAATATAAGGACTACTTGGCTTTTTTCAATATCTAACGCCAATAACGCAACTTTGCCATCATGAATAAAAACGAAACAAACATACCCAGATAATAAGCCATTTTCACATCAAAGCTCTCGTCTCGATATTTAATCGGCATGGCAATCAGTGCTGTCAAAGCAGGAATAATGATAAGCCCAACCAACCAGTTTTCAAGCACATGCAACCAACCTTGCAGTCTATCGCCACCACCTAAGCGAAAACCTGACAATCCAATCAGCATGACCGCCACAATCAAAGTTAAAATAAGCCCCTTAGGAATGCCTGATGGTACAATTTTATCAGGAATAAGTCGAGTTAACATCAGCTATACACCCCCATAATAGAGAGCATGGCGACAGTGGCCAGTAGCCAACCTAGCGTCCATGCGTTTCTTGGATGAATGGTGGTCTTGCCCATTTTATTCAGTAATAAACTACCTAGCCAAATCAATGCAGGTACGACAAAAACAAAGAATGGTACAACTTTGATGGCATGACTGATGACCGCTTGCGTGTCATCACCTGCCAAGAGACGAAGCCCATACCCTGCCAAACTTAATATCAACGATGAGCAAAATAAAGCAACGGTAACACCCCAAGGAATGACACTTGAGAGCTGATGATGATTGTTTTTATCCACTTTAACTCTCTTGACTACCCACCAAAGCAAGCTCATCACGCATTGTGTTGATGACCGCCTGATAGTCATCTTTACCAAAAATTGCAGAACCTGCCACAAACATATCCGCACCAGCCTCTGCAATGGCACGAATGTTTTTGGGGTTGACACCGCCATCAATCTCTAGGCGAATATCTAGCCTGCGCTCATCTATCATACGGCGTACCGAACGCACCTTATCAAGCGTGCCATCAATAAACTTTTGACCGCCAAAACCAGGGTTGACACTCATGATTAAAATCTGGTCAAGTTTATCAATGGTATAATCTAGATAATGTAATGGCGTGGCAGGATTAAACACCAGACCACATTGAATACCGGCATCCTTGATAAGATTTAAGCTTCTGTCAATATGCTCGGACGCCTCTGGATGAAAAGTGATGATATCCGCCCCTGCGTCAATGAATTGCTCAATCATACTGTCTACTGGCGATACCATCAGATGCACATCAATGGGTGCAGTGATGCCATAATTCTTTAATGCTTTGCACACAACCGCCCCAAAGCTAAGATTGGGGACATAATGATTGTCCATGACATCAAAATGAACAACATCGGCACCAGCATCAAGGACAGCCTGAATATCTTCTCCAAGGCGAGCAAAATCAGCAGACAATATAGACGGAGCAATGAGATATGGTTTCATGAATTTAGGTCTAATTAAAAAATTTTATTATAATGCTTTTTGGTACTTTTCACAACCAAAACCTAATCAGCACAGTGTTCAAAAATCATAAAAAACAAGCCTTTATTTAAAAGCTTGTTTTTTATTTAGATATGAGATTATCTAGTTGTTAGATAATTATTTGGCATGATAAGCAAGTTTTACACCTGCGATGAAGCCATCATTATCCTCAAATTTACCAACGATTGCTTTGGTTGGTAGTTGAGCTTGGGTATCACCAAACTTCAGATATTTACCACCCAAAGATAGCGACCATTCTGGCGTAATACTATATTTAGCACCCAGACCTACGCTATAATAACCTTTGATAGGACCTAATGAAGTAGCAGGACTGCCTGAACCACTGTCATAGCCGATATTACCTGCAACAGACAGTTTGTCAGAAATCTTCTTACCCAATCCAATTTCAGCCTGCCATTGATCTTTGTCATAGCTAACGATTGGTAATCTTACGCCAGCACTTTTGGCGGTTGCATCACCATAAGTTGGTGGACGAATGTCAAAATTGCCCCAAGGCACATAACGAACCTTGGCAGTCAGTAGTGTGGTTGGGTTTACGCCAGTTTGGAAATCTAGGTTATAAGACTCTGGCAGAGCCACACTAAAATCACGAGAAGTTACGCCTGCAACGCCCAATGCTGGGAAAACTTCATTGATGACAGAAGTATGCTCAATCTCAGAGCGATAAGTTAAAGCAGCTTTTAGAGCAATCTCAGGCTTAGAATACGAAGCACCTGCTACCCATCCGACCGCTTGGTCTTGTCTGATTTTAGCGTCATAACCCTGCGCTCTTTGATAAGCTGCACCACGCAAATGCACCTCACCATTTAGGCGTTGTACGGAAGGTCCACCATAAATTTGGAAGTTTTTGTTAGTACCAAATTTTGCACCCATCAGCATGGTTACATTATTGGTACTAATCGATACATTAGTGCTTTGACCTTTCTGATCTTCAGCGGTTTGAGTTATGTTGGCTAATGCTGCCACTTGATTAAAATATTCTTCCCCGATTCTCTTGCCAACTTTACCATCAAGAGGCTGACCATCTAGACCTTTAACGCCACTGTCATTTCTGAATTTTTCGCCTTGTAATGTCCAAAGACGCATCTCCCGTGAAATCTGCCCAGCATTCAAATGAGAGTTAATTTTATCAAGCTCTTCCTTATTTTTCTCATAGTATTCGACACCCGCTCTAGGAGTTAGTGTGGTTTTGGCACGCTCTTGTAGCTGTTGATCAACACTTCGCATCCATTCTGCTATTCGCAAAACACTCTCAACTGGTGTTGACGCCGCTGCAGTACCTTTGGTTAATTCTCCATAGGTAGCACCCGCACCTTGTGATACAAAGTTATTATCACCTGTGTAGTTAACATCCGCCCCAAAAGGCTCATCATATAAAACACCGATACTAAAGCTGTCGTTGATGTCAGTTTTTACGCCATATCGGAAAAAGCCATAAGGTTTGGCAATATCACTGATGGCTCGACCTGCAGCATCTAAACCGGTAAGGTCAGCATCTACATGAGTATAGACCGCCTCAGCATAAGTACCATCTTGCAAAAATGCAGTAATATCCTGTCCAGAGCGATCAAGACCTGCGGCATTTGCCGTACCAATAGCACCAACAGAAGCGATGGCTATTGCCAAAGCCTTATGATTAAAAATACGCATATTTATTCTCCATTTTTTCCTTAAAGGGTCTTAGACATTACAACCAAAAGCTAAAGACCATCCAATCCGCAAGATATAATTTTTTACAAGACATCATTGTTAACTGTCATCATAACAACTTGCGTGGTTGTATATTAAAACAAAATCATTAGTAACACAAGAGATAAATTTAAGTCATTTTCTCACTTGGTGTACATTTTATGATTTTTTATTATTTCAATTAATATCAATAGTGTGGGGGTTTGTCAGCAAGCAAATCAAACGGAGCAATACCCCCATCGTCATCATATTGATTTTGTAGATGCCGATAAATGAGTTTTAGCTGATCTTGCAAGTCCTTTAGCTTGCGATCTTGAGTAACAATAACTTCATTTAATGTCTCTACCGTACTTTCTAGGTAGGCAAGTTTGATTTGCAGATCAATCATTTGAGCATATACATCTGTCATTTATTTTTTCCAAAATTCAAAATTAAATCAAAAGTTTGCTATAATTTGTCTTATTTTAACACCGAACCGACTATTATGATACTCATCCACCTTAAAAATCTCTGTGTTGCCTTTGGTGTCTCACCTATTTTAGACCGTATCAATTTTAGCATTGATGCAGGCGAGCGGGTATGTCTGATTGGACGAAATGGCGAGGGCAAGTCCACACTATTAAAACTCATCAATGGCACTCAAACCCCTGATGATGGCGAGATTATCATTGCTGATGGCGTGCGTATCTCCATGCTTGCCCAAGATGTGCCAAATGATGATGGTACTTTGCTTGATGTGGTGATGAACGGCGATGAGAAAGTGGCGAATTTACTCAACTCCTATCACGCCCTATCCGAAAGCTGTGGCATGGGCGATATGAAAGCCTGTGAAGACATGGCACACTTGCAACACGAGATTGACGCACTACACGGCTGGGATTTGGAGCGAAATGCTCGCACTTTACTTGATAACATGGGGCTAAACCCCACCGACCGCCTTTCTGAGTTGTCAGGTGGTCGCAAAAGACGAGTGCTGTTGGCTCGGGCATTGGTAGTTAAGCCTGATGTGTTACTGCTTGATGAACCAACCAACCATCTTGATGTAGAGAGTATTGACTGGCTTGAGAGCTATTTACTCAGTCAAAATTTGACCGTACTATTCATCACGCACGACCGCAAATTTGTTGATAATCTTGCCACTCGCATTGTTGAACTAGACAGGGGAAAATTATCTAGCTATGATGTGTTGCAGGGCGTGGGCGGATACGACCGTTACCAAGAATTAAAGGAGCTAGAGCTTGCTAGCGAAGCCAAATCCTTTGAAGAATTTGACAAAAAACTGGCTGCAGAAGAAGTTTGGATAAGACAAGGCATTAAAGCTCGCAGAACTCGTAACGAAGGGCGAGTACGGGCCTTAAAGCAGTTACGAGAAGAGCGAAAAGCCCGCCGTGATGTCGTGGGCAATGTTTCACTTACCCAAAATACCGCCGAAAAATCAGGAAAAATTGTCTGCGAAGTCAAGAACTTAACCTTAGAATATGATGGCAAAGTGTTGGTGAAAGACTTTTCAACCCTACTGATGCGTGGCGATAAAGTGGGCATCATTGGACAAAATGGCGTAGGAAAAACAACTCTCATTCGTACCATTTTGGGGCTTGATGAGAGTGCCAAAATCAATGGTTCGGTCAAATTAGGAACAAATTTATCCATATCGTTTTTTGATCAGCTAAAAGACCAATTAGATGGTGAAAAATCAGTTGCTGAGAATGTGGGACAAGGCTCTGACCATGTAGAAGTTGGTGGGAGAAAAACACATATTTTGGGCTATTTGCAAGACTTCTTATTTACACCCAACCGTGCCAGAACACCTGTTAAAGCCCTATCAGGGGGCGAAAAAGCCCGAGCATTGCTTGCCAAAAACCTACTAAGGCCTGCCAATGTATTGGTGCTAGATAAACCAACCAACGACCTTGATATGGCAACTTTAGAGCTTTTAGAAGAGTATGTGGCTGGTTTTGAAGGGACGATTTTGCTGATCAGTCATGACCGTGCATTCATGGATAATGTGGTTACCCAAACATGGGTATTTGATACAGATAAAGATGGCAACGGCGTGATAACAGAATATGTGGGTGGCTATCAAGATTACCTACTACAAAAACAACGAGCTGATAAACACTCCTTGAAGCCAAAAACCGAAAAGTTGGAACAAGAAAAACCCAAAGCCAAAAACCCACCAACAAGCAATGCCATCAATTCGGCAAACACCCAAAAACGCAAACTGTCCTACAAAGAACAGCGAGAATTAGAAAGCCTACCCAATGAAATCGCACAGCTTGAACAAGAACAAAACGAATTGAACGAAACGCTTGCTGATGGTTCATTGTTCATCTCCGATTTGTCATTAGCCACCCAATACAGCGAAAGATTGGGGGAGATTGACGACCTGCTGATGGCGAAGTTGGAACGATGGGACGAGCTGGAGAGTCTGGGAAAATAAGAGTTGGGGGAGAATAAATGAGTAAGCAAAACTGCTGTGGGCATGATTGTCATTCTGGCAATCATAACACCCAACAAATCAACATAAAAAAAATGCCTGATTTAACCACCACGCACAAACAAACCAGTATGGCAGATAAAGCCTCTTGGCGGTGGGTGTTTTTGCATCCCAAATATTGGGGAATCTGGCTTGCCTTAGCGATGTTTTTACCACTTTTATATCTGCCCTTACGAATGCAATTTGCCATTGGGCGGGGTGTTGGGAAGCTAGCCTATCGCCTAATCCCAAGGCGAGTAAATGACACACTAACCAATTTAACTTTAGCATTTCCCTATAAATCCGATGATGAAAAAATATTCATCGCCAAACAGGTTTTTGTCAATCAGGGCATTGGCATTTTTGAAACCCTAAACGCATGGTTTCGCCCCAATGTTTTTAAACGCACTTTTAGCATTTCTGGCTTACAACATCTAGTCAATGCCCAAAAGTCAGATAAGGCGGTTATATTATTGGGTGGGCATTTTACCACACTTGATTTGGGTGGCAGGCTTTGTACCCAGTTTTTCCCTGCAGATTGTCTGTACCGCAAACAAAATAATCCGCTATTGGAGTGGTTTATCTATAACGGTCGCCGTCATATTTTTGATGAACAAATCAGCAGTCGTGATATGAAAAAGCTGATTACAAGAATTAAAGATGGTAAGGTGATTTGGTATAGCCCAGACCAAGATTTTGGTCTGGGGCATGGCGTGATGGCGACTTTTTTTGGAGTGCCGGCAGCCACCATTACTGCCCAAAGGCGATTTATTGGCATGAATAAAAAAAATCCCCCTGTATTCATCGCCTTTGACATGATACGCCAAACCCCCGACACCCTTCCTGCAGGCAAGCGACCGCATTATCACATCAGCCTATCGCCTGTGATTGATCATTACCCAAGCGATGACGAGCTAGCGGACGCACAGCGTATTAACAACATCATGGAAAGTGGTATCAAAAAGGACATCACGCAATGGATGTGGTTTCACAGAAGATTCAAGACACAAACAGATGGAAGCAATTACTACGACCAAACCAATCACCCAATCAATAAAAGATAAATAAAAAGCGGATAATACCAATCCGCTTTTTATTTATCTTTTATGTTTAAAAGAAATGCCGCCACTTCATCAAGTCCCGCCCGTTCATGTGCCTTAAAAGGCAGTCTTTTTTGGCTAACCAGCCATTTTTCACCATCAGACACCGCCAAAATATCCAAATCCATCGGCACAAGCGGACCATTCACACAGCGACCACACAAGCACTCAATTTGTTTTATTCTGTGGTAAATATCGCCAAACGCTTGAGAGTAGTTTAGGTTTAGCACAGCACAAGCATTGTGATACTCATCGGTCGTTCTTCTTGTAAAGTCCTGCCCCACCACCACAGATGAATACTGCACAGAACCAAGTTCATTTAAGGCGATAAAAGCGGTGTCAAAAGAGAACTTGGGATTATGATTACTTCCCATCGCAATGACCACGACCGACACCATTTGGGTGAATGTAGATAAATCACCAATAACCAAAGTCTTCATTTGCTACGAGTGATACTAACACCGACACTATGGGCATGTTTGATGGCGTTAGGTTTGTGTATGGTTAGGCTAATGCTAGAACAAGGATAGCTCTTTAAGATATGTTGACAGATAGTCTCAGCGAGCGATTCGAGCAATTTGGCTTTCATCTCATGACAGATACGCTCAATATCTTCACACACCGTTTTATAATTGATGGCATACATCACATCATCTGTAACGGTAGCTTGGCTAATGTCGCAGTTAATCTTCGCATCAATCACCAAGCTCTGCTTGATGGCTTGCTCCCAATCATACACCCCAACGACCGTATCAATTTTTAAGCCCTGTATAAAAACTATGTCATTCATTGAATTTTCCATAAAATAGGTTAAGAATTTCTATGACTAAGCATATCCATGCTATACACCAAAAGCCCAAGCCAAATCAAAGACAGCCAGGTGCTCTAAATTCATCGGCTCATGATAATAAAACACAGCAATCATAAACACAATGCTTGGCGTCAAATAACCCAAAAATGATAAAGTATTAAAACTTACCAATTTAGCAGATTGATTATACAACAAAAGTGGCATTAAAGTAATTGGACCTGCCAAAGAAAGTAGCCATACCTCGCCAGACAACCAAAACGCCAATTTTGCACTAACGACATTCGCCCCACCAAGCCAAATTAAACATAACGGCAACAATAAAGCCGTCTCAATAAACAGACCATCAATGGCATTAAAAGGCGTTTGGCGTTGCAATACCCCATAAAACGCAAAAGATAATGCCAAAATCAAACTCACCCATGGCACACCACCAAATAAAACCATTTGAATGCCAACGGCAAGCACAGCAAGGACGACAGCGATTTTTTGTAAAGGTCTTAGGCGTTCTTTAAAGAAAATGAGCGATAAACCAACACCCATTAAAGGATTGATGAAATAACCAAGACTTGCCTCCAACACCCTATCATTTGCCACTGCCCACACATAGGTAAGCCAGTTCGTACCAATCAAAAGAGCCGACACGAAAGTCAGACCAAGCCATTTTGGGTTTTGGCGAATTTGAGTAAGCCAAGCCACCCTTTTGCCAATGATAATAACAAAACTCAATACAACAAAAGTCCAAACCACTCGATGAACAATCACTTCAACAGCATGGTAGCCATCAAGCAGTTTAAAATAAAAAGGAAAATTCCCCCATATCAAAAACGCCAAAATAGCCGTCATCAGCCCTTTTGGAGTTGTAGCTATGGTAGGTTTTGTGGCGTTATTCATGGATTAACTAATCACTTGCAAATTAAGCCCTGCTTCTTGCACCAGTTTGGCAAAATTCGGAAAACTGGTTGCCACCGTCTGAGTTCCTTCAATGACAATCTCATCAGATGCCCTAAGGCTTGCCACCGCAAAACTCATCGCAATGCGATGGTCGTGATGGCTTTTAATCTGCCCACCACCAAACACACATTCACGCTCGCCACGCCCAACAATCTCAATGCCATCATCAAGCACCGTACAATCCACGCCCAAAGTCGCCAAGCCGTCCGCCATCACTTGTATGCGGTCAGACTCTTTGACACGCAGTTCTGCCGCCCCACGCAAAATGGTCTTACCAGTAGCACAAGCAGCCGCCACAAACAGCACAGGAAATTCATCAATAGCAAGTGGCACAAGGTGCAAAGGAATTTCAATACCCTGTAGTTTGCTGGATTTAATGATGATATCCGCCACAGGCTCGCCACCGACAAGTGTTTGATTGGCAAGCTGTATGTCCGCACCCATTAAGCGTAAAATATCAATAACGCCAGTACGAGTAGGATTGATGCCTACTTTAGGCAAGATAACATCACCAGTCTTGGCAATTGCCGCCGCCACCATAAAAAACGCCGACGCCGAGATGTCCGCAGGCACTTCAATATCACAGGCGGTTAATTGTCCACCCCCTGTTAGGCGGATTTCGTTGCCTTGTTCAAGGGGCGTTACTTTGACTTCATAGCCAAACGCTCTTAGCATACGCTCACTATGGTCTCGGGTAATTTCAGGCTCTATGACCACTGTCTCGCCATCTGCCCAAAGCCCTGCCAACATTAGGCATGATTTGACTTGGGCGGACGCCATTGGCATTTCATAGCGTATGGCACCCAGCTTTTGACCGCCTGTGATTGTTAGTGGTGGTGTGCCACGCTCGCCTGTTGTGGCTATCTTTGCTCCCATTTGTCGCAGGGGTTTTGCCACTCGCTCCATCGGTCGCTTGCTAAGGCTTTCATCGCCAATCAAGGTGCTATCAAAATTTTGGGCGGACAAAATCCCAGAGAGCAATCGCATACTTGTGCCAGAATTACCCATATCTAGGGGCTTTTTGGGGGCTTTAAGCCCATTGATACCCACGCCATAAATCGTTACCTTATCGCCATCTCGCTCTATCTTGACGCCCATATCGGCAAAGGCTTGCAAGGTAGATAAGGCGTCTTCACCTTCCAAAAAGTTGCTGACTTTTGTTACGCCATTTGCCAGTGAGCCAAACATAATTGAGCGGTGCGAGATGGATTTGTCAGGGGCGACTTTGTGCGTGCCTGTAAAGGCATCGCTTGGGGTGAGTTTGTATTTCATAGGGATTCCTAGTTTGATTATAAAGAATTATCCACCAATCCAAACTTTATCATTTTCCAACAAATAATAAAATTGTAATTCATCCGTTGGATTTTGGATATAATAAATAGAATAAGCCTGCTCTTTGATTTGATTAAACCATTTTTCAGTCTCTTTAAATTCTTGACTTGTCGTATCAGTCAATAAATCTAAATAAGTATTTTCAATATATTGTGTATCAATGCCTTTTTGCCAATTTAATTGTTCAAAATCATCAAAATATCCATCGCACAACTTTCTTAATTGATTAAGATTTGGCTTATCAATAAACTCAAAAGCATTATCATAAAAATACAAATAATCATCAATAGCACACACCACTTGTGAGCGTGAAATATGTTTTTCAAACAGCCAAATTTTTAAATAATAAGGCTTATTTAGGCTGTCTAATTGCCTTCTCCAAGATTGATAAATGTCAAACAATCCACGAAGCAGTCTTTCTTTAAATTCCCCATAAGGTTCTGGATAAATGCTATTGCCAATATGTAAATTTGAAAATGGCTTGACCCAAAATTTAACATAGTCTCTTTGGTGTTTTTGTAAATAATCCAAATTCAAATGACGATTGCAGGTTGCCCAGTCATCTATATGGCGTAAAATTCTATTTTTACCACGAACTTTTTTATAGCGAACGGCTTTCATTTTTGTTTTTTTTCATAAGCAAAAAATCAAATGGTTAATTGTTTGAATTGTTCAACTTCTCTTTTTCCACCAACAACCGCCCAAAATAATCTCTGGCGTTTTTTGCTGTTTCAAAAGTGTTTAATAATTCATCAGAATTGTCATTTTCAATGGCAGATTTTAATTCATCTAAAATCGCTTGATAATTATCCAATCCCTTTAATACCGCTTCTTTATTTGCCAAAAATATGTCGTGCCACATAATCGGCGAGCTTGCCGAAATGCGACTAAAATCCCGAAAACCACCTGCTGCATAGCGAAAAATATTTAAATTTTCATCATCTTTAGCAAGTTGATAAGTCAAAGCATAAGATAATAAATGGGGCAAATGGCTGGTTAAGCTTAAAATTGTATCGTGCTTATCTGCCGTCATTAGGCTAACTCTTGCTCCCACGCCCTGCCATAGAGCTTTGATTGCACGCAAATATTTATCATCAGCATGGTTTTTGCAGATGATCAGCTCATGATTGACAAATAAATCTGACTGACGAGACAGCACGCCTGAATGCTCCGCCCCTGCAATCGGATGGGCGGGAATAAAGTTAAGATTGACCCCAAACTTTTGCTCCACCATCTGACAGGCATTCACGACATTCACTTTAGTACTACACACATCGCTGATGATACAATCAGCGGATAGGATACCTGCAAGCCTTGCTTTGGCTAAGGTTTCAAAGATTGGTAACACCGCCTGCACAGGCACACAAATAATCACCAAATCACAATCAGGCAAAATATCGGTCAAGTTATTTGAACCATGTTCAATCAAACCGACTTCTTTGGCAATATTTAGTGTATCTAGATTGTTATCGCACGCCACAATTTCTTTGGTCAGATGCCTATCAAGCATACTTTGAGCAAGGCTTGCTCCAATTAAACCAAGCCCAATAAAGGCGGTTTTTTGAAAGAAAACTGGTGTATGGTCAAGGTGATGTTGAGCGGTCATGATTTTTGCCTTAAGCTAACTGTGAATATTGGGCTTTTACATAAAAAGCCCAATCAACAAATTATTTGCAAAAATTACAGTACTGCTTTTGGGTATGAACCAAGTACTCGCACATCTTTTGTAATCTTGGCAATCTCATCAATGGCGGACTGTACATTATCCTCATTGATATGACCATTCATGTCAATGAAGAAGACATAAGCCCACTTATTTGGACGCTCTGGGCGAGTCTCAATACTGGTCATGGATACGCCATGCTTTTTGAGTGGTTCTAAAATCTCAATCAAAGCACCTGCACGGTCTGGGCTTGATACCACGATGGAAGTCTTATCTTGACCGCTTGGCGATACCGCTTCATGACCAATGATGAGAAATCTGGTGGTGTTATTAGGATTGTCCTCAATATTTTCGTACAGCTTATGTAAGCCATATTCTGCCACTGCCACATCACCTGCAATGGCGGCAGAGTGCCATTCGTGCTGTAAGCGTTTGGCTGCTTCGCCATTTGATGATACCGCCACTCGCTCCACATTTGGAAAATTGACATCAAGCCAATGGCGACATTGTGCAAGGGTTTGCTGATGAGCATAAATGCGACTTAGACTATCAACTTTGGTGTGTTCTGCCACCAAGAAGTTATGATGAATAGGCATCTCCACTTCACCAATGATTCTAAGGCTTGAACCCAAAAACGCATCTAAGGTGTGATTTACCACGCCTTCTGATGAGTTCTCAACAGGCACAACGCCATACATGGCAGCACCAGATTCAACCTCACGGAACACATCTGTGATGGTTGCAAGCGGTACGGTAGTGGCTGCTTTACCAAAATGTTTTAATGCGGCAGCGTGCGTAAATGTGCCAATAGGACCCAAGAAAGCGACTTTTTGAGGGGCTTCAAGCTCTAGACAGACAGACATAATCTCACGAAATAAGCGTGCCATTTTTTCGCCAGACAATGGACCTGTGTTACGAGCCATGACTGCTTTTAGGACTTGAGCTTCTCGTTCTGGACGATAAAAGATTGGATGGTTTTCGTGGTCTTTTTTGGCACGGGCGACCTCTTGAGCAATGGTAGCACGCTCATTGATTAGTGATTGAATTTGCTCGTCAATACCATCAATCTTATGACGCAAATCTTTGATTTTGCTGGCATCTAAAGAAGTGTTATTATCTGTCATGACGATTCCTTGAGATTAAAGTAGTCAATGAAATATTGGTAATAATACCATGATTTTTGAGAATTATTAACCAAAAAAGCATAAAATTTTTTTATTGATGGCGATTTTATGATTAAACAAGGTGATTAAAAATAACACATCAATAGCATAAAGACATCGGTTTGTTTGGCTTGATATTATCAAGGCACAATCCCATATGGATTTAATGATTTTTTAATAACCTAAAGATTACCCATATAAAAAACCAAGCGATATAGATGGCTTGGTTTTTTATATGTAATCACTGATGGCCGTAGGATAGCCATTAGTGATTACCAAATCAGACTGTAGGCACTATCTTGGCTAATAAAGCCGTCAGGGATTTGCCCGTTGACTGCCTGCCAGCGAGCAAATGCTCGGCGGGTATTTGCCCCTGCAACACCATCAACACCCCCTGTGTCAAAACCTTGTGCAGTTAAGGTTCTTTGTAAGGCTTGAATCTGCGTACGAGACAACGGCTCTTCATGGGTTGGCCATGATGCTACCAAGCCACTACCACCACCGATGCGTCTGGCAAGTAGTGATACTGCCAGAGCATAACTTGATGAGTTGTTGTATGTTCGAATGACATTGAAGTTTTGGGTCAATAGCAATGCAGGACCATGTATCCCCGCAGGTAGCCATAGTTCAGCCATTGCCTGACCGCCTAAGTACTCATCTGTCATTGAGATTAATCCTGCTTGTCGCCACGCATCCAAACTTTGCTTTGTATCTAGGAGCTGATGATTAAACCCACTAGGTATAGATACTTCATAATAAGGCATCAGACCCGATATCCAGCCTGAATTTTTTAGATAGCTTGCGGTTGAATTTAGTGAATCCCCAATACCCCAAGGGCTGATTTGACCGTCTTGATTACCATCGACACCTTCTTTAATCCATGTACTTGGGATAAATTGGGTATGCCCCATGCCACCTGCCCAAGAACCCTTAAGTTGTGGGATATTAGCATCGCCACGATTCACCATAACAAGCATGGCAATCAGCTGACTTTCAGCAAACTCTCGGCGGCGACCATCATACGCCAAAGTTGATAAGGCATTCACCAAATCCATGTTGCCCATGCCTGCACCAAAAGATGACTCCATACCCCAAATGGCAGCGACGATTTCTTTTGGTACGCCATAGTTGGACTCAGCATTATTAAAGGTTATTGGGTACTGGGCAATCTTGGCACGACCTTGTTTGATACGACCTGTTGATGTCGCAGCATTCACATACTCCCAAGGCATTTTTGTAAATTCTGCCTGTGAGCGGTCCAGATCAATCACTCGTTGATTTAGGCTAGCACCATTCATCAAAGCATAGACTTGATCTGCCTGATAGCCTTGATTGATGGTGCGTGCGATAAAATCTTGTTTCCATTCATCAAAGCTGGCATAGTGCTGTTGTGCTTGTTGAATCTGCACAGGTGGTTTGACTTGTTGAATCTGCACAGGTGGTTTGATTTGTGGTTGTATGACTGGCGTCTGCACAATCACTGGCTTTGGTGTGGGGGTATTGGCACCCACCACCTGAATGGGTGGTTTAACAGGAGTGGTACTGGTACAAGCGGATAACACTGCCATGCTTAGTGCTGAGACGATAAATAATGGCTTATTAAAGTTCATAAGATTACCACAAATACTAAAAAGGGGCTACTTTAACGCACAATCAAAAAAATGTCGAATAATTTTTTGGTTATTCTTGGCTAAGACCAGTAAGTTTGAAATGATAAAACACCATGAACACCAGCTCATAGAATAAGTCGCAAAACAACGACCTAATTTATCACACAAACGGTTACAACATCAGTTAGTCATCAGCGATACCAGTGATATCAACAGGCGTCTCAACAATGGCAACGCTTGTATTCTTGGCAGCATCATTGCGTCTATTTTGTAGGGCATTTAGATAAGCTTCATCAATACCGCCTGCAACATAGTTACCATCAAAGACTGAGCAATCAAATTCATTGACGCTGCTATATTTTGTATTGTTTACCGCCTCAATCAAATCATCTAAGTCTTGGAAAATCAAACGATCAGCACCAATAATCTTGCAGACTTCTTGGACGCTACGACCTGATGAAATTAACTCACTACGAGACGGCATATCAATGCCATAAACATTGGGGAATTTAACCTCAGGGGCAGCAGAGGCAAAGAACACATTTTTAGCACCTGCATCTCGTGCCATCTGAACAATTTCATGGCAAGTTGTACCACGCACAATAGAATCATCCACCAATAGAACATTTTTATTTTTAAATTCAAGTGGAATGGCGTTTAGCTTTTGTCGGACGCTTTTTTTACGCTGTCCTTGACCAGGCATGATAAAGGTCCGCCCAATATAGCGATTTTTATTAAAACCTTCACGATATTTGACATTTAGGTGTGTGGCAAGCTCAAGAGCTGAGTTGCGTGAGGTGTCAGGGATAGGGATTACCACATCAATGCCGTGATCTTCACCCCACTCACGAATGATTTTTTGGGCGAGTTTTTCGCCCATACGCATACGAGCCTTATGCACCGATATATTATCAATGATAGAATCAGGACGAGCAAAATACACATACTCAAAAATACAAGGGGTATGTTTGACATCTTTAATGCACTGCTTGGTGTGTAGATTATGCTCTAAATCAATAAAAATTGCCTCACCAGGGGCAACATCACGCACCATCTCAAAACCCAGTGCCTGAATGGCGACCGACTCAGATGCCACAACATACTCCACCCCTTTTTCGCCAATTCTTTGACCATAAACGAGCGGACGAATGCCATTTGGGTCTCGAAACGCCAATAGCCCATGCCCTGCAATAATTGCTACCACACCATAAGCACCTTCACAGCGTTGATAGACGGCTTGTAATGCCTCAAAAATATCATTTGGAGCAAGATTGGTCTTGGTGGATTTTTGCAATTCATTAGCAAAAATATTTAAAAGAACTTCAGAATCTGAACCAGTATTTAAATGGCGGTGGTCATTTTCAAATAGCTCTTTGGCAAGCGTATCAGCATTGGTTAAGTTGCCATTATGTGCCAAAGCGATGCCATAAGGCGAATTCACATACAGTGGCTGAGCCTCAGCAGTGCTTGATGTACCTGCAGTTGGGTAACGCACATGACCGATGCCAAA
The DNA here is from genome assembly GCF_041807865.1 of Moraxella sp. E33BD. Lineage (NCBI taxonomy): Bacteria > Pseudomonadati > Pseudomonadota > Gammaproteobacteria > Moraxellales > Moraxellaceae > Moraxella > Moraxella sp. E33BD. Next base: position 145,918 of record NZ_JBGTZD010000001.1, read on the forward strand.
ATTACCCACCAAACGCACCATGTGTTTGTTTAAAAACACATCTCGAACCATGCCATTGTCTTTGCGTAGATATAAACGACCATCTTTTAAGGTAACAATACCTGCTGCATCCTGCCCACGGTGCTGAAGCATGGTTAGACCATCGTATAACATCTGATTAACAGGCTCATGTGCCACAATGCCAATTACACCACACATAGTTCACTCCATTAAGATGATTGATAAGGATTTTGAATTTGTTGCCATGCTTCGCCCAGCACTTCTTTTAAGAGTTCTGTGGCAATCGGAGCTAATGGCAGTAGATTTTGTGCCAAAATAGAATCTTGCCAATTTGGCAGGTAAGACAATAGTGGCGATGTAACACTAAGAATGACCAATACTTTTAGAACGCCTGTTATAATGCCAAGCACGCCACCTAAGATACGGTTAACAGAGCCTAAATGCAGGCTTTTGGTGATGCTGTTTAGCATGAGTGCAACTGCGTGCGTCATGGCAATGACCACCAATACCACCAGTAAGAATGCAGCTGCAATTTGTAAGACGGTATTGTCTGTCAAGATATTTAGCATGGGGGCAATGTCTTTGGCGGTGCGTGATGCAATCACTAATGCCAAAAACCAAGACACCAAAGAGACTACCGACTTAACAAATCCAGCCCCAAAGCCACGCCACATATCTAAAAGCACCACAAATAAGATGACAATGTCAATGAAAGTCATTGACTCTATCAGTCCATTCATGTGCGGTCCTGATGGTTTGCAATCGCTTGTACGCAGTCGCCCACCAATGCAGGGCCTCTATAAATTATTCCAGAGAAAATCTGCACAGCTTTTGCTCCTGCTCTGATTTTTTTGGCGGCAAGCTCTCCTTCGTCAATGCCACCCACACCAATCAAATCCACCTTATCCGACAGACGGTCATGAAACATGGATAGGATTTTTGTGCTGATATGACTCACAGGACGACCCGACAACCCACCTGACTCATCAGCATATTTATAGTCTTCCACACCCACACGAGACAGCGTTGTGTTGGTAGCAATCAGACCATCTATGTCAAATGATAGTACCGTATGAGCAATCTCATCAACTTGATATTCGTCTAAATCAGGGGCTATTTTTAGAGCAAGTGGTACATAAAAACCGTAATTATTCGCCAAGCGTGTATGGCAAGTTTTGATGCCATCTAACAGAGCAGATAAAGCGTCGCCACCTTGCAGACTTCGCAGGTTTTTGGTGTTAGGACTTGAGATATTGATGGTGATGTAACTGGCATAAGGATAGACTCTCTCAAGGCAGTAAACATAATCATCTAAGGCGTTTTCAACAGGAGTGATGGCATTTTTGCCGATGTTGATACCAAGTACGCCTTGATATTTGGATCGCTCTATGTTTTGAATCATCTTATCGACGCCATCGTTATTAAAGCCCATGCGATTGATAATCGCCCCTGCTCGCTGAATGCGAAATAATCTTGGTTTGTCATTGCCCGACTGTGGTCGTGGCGTTACCGTACCAATCTCTAAAAAGCCAAAACCCAACTCACTTAAAGCATCAATGTGCGAGCCATTCTTATCTAGTCCTGCCGCCAATCCCACAGGATTAAGTAGCTTTACCCCCATGCAAGTGGTAGGTAGTGCCTGCTTGGAATAGCCAAAACCAAGCAGACCTGCATGATAGGCCTTATCCAGCATACTTAGGGTAAGTTCATGTGCATGCTCTGGCTCCATATTAAATAAGAGCGGGCGAAGTAGTGCATACGACATAAAGACAAACTCCCTAAATCAGATAAGTAAAAAGAAAAATCGTTTAATTATAACACAGCTACACCGTCTGCGATATAGCTTTTCATGAACTTTGTGAATAAAAGATAAAGAGTTGTCAATTCACTCCAATTCAAATTAGTAACCGCTCATTGCACCCTTGTGCTGTGCCATTGTGCGACATTCCAAATCCAGTAATGTTCTTTTGATGTGAACCCCACCTGTATAACCACCAATACCACCATCTGATGCGATGACTCTGTGGCATGGCACGACAATACTGATGGGGTTTTTGCCATTAGCATTAGCACAAGCACGATAGGCAGTAGGCTTGTTGATGTTTTGAGCAAGCGTGGCATAACTGATGGTTGTGCCATATTCTACAGCTTGCAAAGCCTGCCAAACTGACTGTTCAAATGCCGTGCCATAAGACAAATCCAGTGGTATATCAAAGACTGTACGGCGTCCTGCAAAATACTCATCCAGTTGATTGATTGTCATCAAAGCGACTGCTTGGTCTAAATCAAAAGCATCTAGAAAGTTATGCCCAACCCAAAGGCTACTCTCACCCACCTTAGCAAGCAGGCATTGCGTCTTGCCATCATACCAATCTAGTAAAACAAGCCTACCATCTTTGATGGTTAAGCTGATGGTGGGCAACTGATGTGGTGGTGTGTAATGCGTGCTAATGATAGCCATATATTTATCCTAACCGATTGTAACATACATAAACAATTAACCACTGCCTTAAACAGCCAACAACCATCTGATAAATAAAAACCAAACACCTTATCAAGCATTCAAATCATAAAAAAATACCGTAAAATCATTATTCTACGGTATTTTAATTTATTTTTCTTCATCAAATAATGCTTCAACAAACTCATTTGGATCAAATGATTGCAAATCATCAATTCCTTCGCCCACGCCAATATAGCGAATAGGCACATTGGTGTTTTGGGCGACATTAAAGACTACCCCACCTTTTGCTGTACCATCTAGCTTAGTAATACTGATGCCTGATAGCGGTACAACTTCAGAGAAAATCTGCACTTGATTGATGGCGTTTTGACCCGTGCCAGCATCTAGAACAATCATCGTTTCATGCGGGGCTGTTTCATCGGCTTTTTTCATGACACGAACAACCTTTTCAAGCTCGTTCATCAGATGTGTTTTATTCTGCAATCGCCCTGCTGTATCGGCAATCAACACATCAATACCCTTTGCACGAGCCGACTGCATGGCATCAAAAACAACCGATGCACTATCCGCTCCATGACCTTGTGCTACCACAGGAATGTCATTTCTTTCACCCCAAATTTGTAGTTGTTCGGTGGCGGCTGCACGAAAAGTATCGCCTGCAGCAAGCATGACAGATTTACCCTCTGCTTGTAGTCGTTTGGCAAGTTTGCCGATGGTGGTGGTCTTACCCACGCCATTAACACCTACCATTAAGATAACAAAAGGTTTTTTGGTGGTATCTATAACCAGTGGCTCAACCTTAGGAGTAAGAATCTCCACCAACTCTTTTTTTAGGGCTTTATATAGCGAATGCGAATAAATCAAATCGCCACGAGCGGTTTGTTCGGTCAAGCTCTTGATGATGCGATTGGTTGCATCAACGCCAATATCAGCAACAAGTAATTGATCTTCCACCTCTTCTAAGAGTTCATCATCAATCTCTTTACCACCAACCAAAGCAGTCATCAGCCCCTCTGTTAGGTTTTTGCTAGACTTGGACAGTCCTTGCTTCATGCGGCTAAACCAGCCTTGTTTTTCGCTCATGAGTTACTCACTGTTTATTTTTGTTTATTATTCAAGCATTCAGGAAATAAAAAGAATACTATATTATACCAATGGCATGATGGGTACAACCACCTCTTTTTGCTGATTGTCGTTACCAATGACCTCATGGCGTGCATCATCTTCATTCTCAGCCAATGATGGCTGTGTGGTCAGTGGTACGAATTCATCAAGCTCTTTTAACTCATCAGATGACTCTTTAAGATTGGCATCGGATTGATGAATGGTATTTTTGATGTCTTTCATGTTATTACCTATTGTTCATTATTATAGCACAACTTAGTCACATCACAACTTAGGATAACCGTAAGCCATGTGCAACTTATCATTACCTTGTTTTATCATGACAAACTGTTTGTGATATGTAAGTTTTACTAGCAAGAGTATTTGCTTTTATTTATAATGCTAAAGCCACTACATAAGGACAAATGAACTGTATTTCAAGCACGGCCATATCTCATGTGCGAAATGATTCATTTGGCATGACTGTAAATTTGACCGTTATTTACTTATTTATTCTTTTATTCAAATGCAAGGAAACTATGATGAAATATCGCAATCACACCATTTCTATCATCATGCTAACAACTGTCATCAGCCTACTTAGTGCTTGTCAGTCGCCCAACGGCATTGCCATCAAACCCACCGCAAGCGTCATGGTTGGAACAGGTCTTTAATTGACCTGACCCTTTCAACTGTAGCCAACAAAACCAAACCATTTAAACAAAAAAAGGCATAAGACCAATGACACCAATAATCTCAAAAACACCCATCATTAACAAGCTCCCTATTGTCATGGCAATCAGTGCTCTGCTGACCGCCTGTCAAAGCCTACCCCAGCTAACTGAGCAATCAAGTCAAATCAAAGTTACCACCGACAATGTTCGCCAAACCCATCCATATGAACAAAGTGTGCTAACCAACGGACTAACCATCGTTACCAAGACCGATCGCCGCTCTCCCATCGCCATGACACAAGTATGGTACAAGGTCGGCTCGGATGATGAGCCGATTGGCAAAGGTGGTATGTCGCATTTTTTGGAGCATATGATGTTCAAGGACAATGCCCACCTAAAACGCACGGATTATAACCGCTTGATTGCTGAGTTTGGCGGTCAAAACAACGCCTTTACTAGCAATACGCACACAGCATATTATGAGTTATTTCCTGCTAGCTACTATCCCCTTGCCATGCAAATGGAAGCTTTTCGCATGAGAGATCTGCACCTAAAAGATGAAGAGGTTGCCACCGAAAAAGAGGTCATCAAAGAAGAGCGACGCTTGCGTGTTGATGACAACCCCCTATCAAAAGCTTATGAAGAATTCTCCAAACTTAGTCAGCCAGACAGCCCAAAATCACGCCCTGTTATCGGCAGTATGCAGGATATTGACAATCTAACAACCCAAGATTTACAAAATTGGTATGACACTTATTACGCCCCAAATAATGCTACGCTTGTTGTCGTAGGAGATGTTAGTCATGATGAGGTGGTAACAGCTGCCAAGCGATATTTTGGCAACAAAAAACCTGCCAACATACCCCAAAGAAAACTACCAAGGCAAGCCAGTCATCAAGGCTATCGCCATGCCATCACACATCAATCGGTCAAAGTACCAAGCCTGATGATGGCATTTAATGTGCCAACACTCACCACCAGCGATAAGACCACCACTTATGCCCTATCCTTGTTTCAATACATACTAGATGGCGATATGTCTAGTTATTTTGAGCGTGTGCTTGTGCGTGAAAAACAGCTGTTTAGTCGCATTTCTGTATCTTATGATTCCTATGAGATGGGCGATGGACTATTTTTTATTGAAGGCGTACCCGCTCATAGTGTATCGCTACAAGATGCCGAAAACGCCATTTTGCAAGTCATAGAGAATGCCAAAAATACGCCAATTACCGATGATGAAATGCAGCGTATTAGCACCTCTCTCATCTCTGCTCTAACCTTTACACAAGATAGCATTAGCACTCAGGCACAGATGATAGGCGGTTTGGTGAATATGGGGCTACCTGTTGACAGTTATGACAAACTACCTGATGAAATAAAAGCCATCAGCCCTCAAGATATTCAAAAAACAGCAAGGCACTATCTCACTAAAGATAATTTGACTAGCATGTACATACTACCCAAAACCGACAATACGCCATCAGCAGACAATAAATAACTAGGAATACATCATGACTCAACGACTATCCTCCCTTTGGCTATCGCTACTCATTAGCATCATGGGTACAGCTCATGCCAACGAACACCAAAATGCCGAACGCATTGACTTTAGCAAGCCACTACCCGTACTTGATAGCCTAAAACAAGTACAAGAAAAACAATTCACCCTGCCTAAGTTTGAGCGATTTACTACTGATGGTGGCATACCTGTTATTTTTACACAGCTTGATGGATTGCCAATGGTTGATATCAGCGTTGATTTTCAGGCAGGTTCAGCATTTGATAGGCAGGTGCGTACCGATGCTTTAGGCGTAGCAAACATGACCGCCAATCTGTTGACCAAAGGGGCAGGAGAACTTGACGAAGAAGCATTTTTATTGGCAAAAGACAGGCTTGGTATTCACCTAAATGCAGGTGCTACCAAAGACACCTTAGGAATCTCTTTGCGTAGCTTAAATCAAAATAAGACTTTATATGATGCACTCAGTTTATTACAAAAAATGCTCAGTCAGCCAAAATTTGATGCCTCCACTCTTGAGCGTGAAAAATCTGAGCTCATCAGCAGTCTAAAACAACACGAACAAAACCCAAGCTATCTTGCCGCTCGTGCATATCAGCAGGCACTATACCAAGACCATCCGTATGCCACACTCACCACAGGCGATATCCAGACAGTAAAGACATTGTCAGTTAATGACATCAGAAATTTTAGAGATAAATTTTTGATTGCTCAAAATGCCGTCATCACCATCACAGGCAATCTTAGCCAAGCGGAAGCAAAAAATATCGCCAATCAAATCGGTGCATCTTTGCCAAGTGGTCAAAAAGCACCAATGCTACCCTCACCCACCAAAGCAACTGCCAAACACATTCATGTGCCACATGACAGCACACAGACAAGCATCATCATGGGGCATTTGGCACCAAAAGTGGCTCGAACACAAGCAGACTTCTTGCAAAAGACACATTTTTCATTGGCAAATACTGCATTAGCAGGCGGTAGCTTTAATGCACGCCTCATGGATGAGATACGAGAAAAGCGAGGCTATACCTATGGCATCTATGGGCGAAATGTCGCCATGAATGTTGCTGGTCATTATCAAATCAGCTTCTCAACCAACGCCAGTCAGGCAAAAGATGCCATCAAAGCAACTCGAGCGGTGATTGATGATGCCATCACGAATGGTATTTTATCGGACGAGCTTAACTTGGTTGCCAATCAGCATACCTACCAACACCCCATGAGTTTTGCCAGTAATGCTAGCATACACGCCCTAGCTACCACAATGAACATACATGGTTTGCCTGATATTTATGCCAATGGCGAGATTGACCGAATCAAGCAGGCAAGCCTAGATGATGTCAATCAAGCCCTAAGGCAGACCATTCGCCCTGATGACTTTATCATCGTAACAGTCGGTCAAGACAAGCCAGACCTATCCGATGTCTTAAAAACAAATCTCAATAATCAATAGACACCCTTAGCCATCACTTTGATGATAAAAATCAATCAAACAATAAAAAGACAGGCCATCCCTGTCTTTTTATTGTTTGATGTTTATAGCCACAGATAACAAAATCATTAAATGATACTTTTGTTATCATGACAATATAACTGCAAATAAACTACAAAACCATCGCCGCTATCCAACCAAAGATAATAAGTGGGATATTGTAGTGAATGAAAGTTGGGATGACCGTATCTTTGATGTGGTCATGTTGCCCATCAATATTAAGACCCATGGTTGGACCAAGCGTAGAATCAGAAGCAGGTGAACCAGCATCGCCCAGTACCCCTGCCGTCGCAATGAGTGCAACAGTTGCAGGCATACTAAATCCCAATGCCAAGCATAGTGGTACATAAATAGCTGCCAAAATAGGCACAGTAGAAAATGAAGAGCCAATACCCAGTGTTACCACAAGTCCAATAAGAAGCATGACCAAAGCAGCAAAACCTTTGTGATCTCCAAAAACTTCCATCGCCCCTGTAACCAGTACATCAATTTGCCCTGTTGCTTTCATTACCTCAGCAAAGCCTTGAGCACTAATCATGATAAATCCAATCATTGCCATCATTTTGATGCCATCATTAAACACACCATCTGCCTCATGCCATCTGACCACACCAGATGCCATGAAGACTGCAAAACCTGCAATCGAACCGATGAGTAAAGAATCTGTATATAAATGGGTCATGAATGCAATGATGATGGCAACCAAAGCAATGACGGCACGGTAGCGACTTGATTTATTATGTGTTTTTGGGGCATCGTTTGCACTCTGTGGCTGTATGTCCTGATACACTCTTGGCTTGCGATAACTGACAAAAATCGCCGTCAAAAGACCCAGTAGCATACCCAACGCAGGAATTGCCATAATCTGCATGATGGATGCACCTGTCGTATCCATGCCTGCGTCGCTGACATTTTTTAAGATGATTTGATTTAAAAAAATATCGCCAAAACCGTAAGGAATGAACATATAAGTATTTACCAAACCAAAGGTAATAATACAAGCAACAAGCCGTCTGTCTGTCTGCAAGCGATTTAATAACAATAGCAAAGGTGGTACAATCAACAGAATGAATGCAATGTGAATAGGAATTAAATTTTGACTAAATATCGCCATCACAAAAATGATGGCAAATAGCATCCACTTGACAGCTTGGCTTGCACCTGCATTATTTAAATGAGAAATCATACCATCTGCTAGCAACTTGGGTGCACCCGAGTGAGCAATCGCCATTGCAAATGCCCCCAAAATGGCATAAGATAAGGCAATCTGTGCTCCATTTTTCAAGCCCTCTTGAAAAGCATTTAAAGTGTCGGCAATCGGCAGGCCCGCCAAAAGACCGCCAATCATTGCTCCAATAATTAAACTCAATACGACATGAACTCGAGCTAAAGACAACCCAACCATCACGACAATAGCGACTAATACTGCATTCATGATTATTTTCTTAAGTTAAAAAAAGATTGCACAATTATAACTCATTTTATACAAAATTTTAACCAAAACGAACAATCAATCATGTACAACCACTTTTTTGTCAATAGACAGCAAAACTTAACCAAATAAGACAATCTTAAACCCAATAAAACCGCCTTTAGCAAGTTGTCTGACAAGTTTTTTTAGAAAAAAATGGGTTCTGCTTGCATTTTTGTCATATTGCCACCATAAATAGCCCACACAATAATATAAACAAAAAAGGAGAACTTCATGACTGATGAAGCCCTAGATTTTTCAGTTGAATCAAGTAGCCTGCCCCTGCTTGCTGTTCGTGATGTCGTGGTCTATCCACATATGCAGATTGCCCTTTTTGTGGGGCGTGAACAGTCCATTCATGCCATCAAGACCGCCCAAGAGGATTTTGGCGACAACATTTTGGTTGTCTCCCAAAAAGATTCCTTAAGTGAAGACATCGATACTAATAACCTGCACAAGCACGGCACTGTCTGTCGCATCATCAGCACCATGCCACATGATAATGATGACGGCTGCCTAAAGGTACTTATTGAAGGTTTGTATCGTGCCCAGATTGATGAAATTGATGAGGCATTGATGGCTACTTTTCATGAAGCCTTGATTGACAATCCTCTGTCCGATGATGAACACGAGGCACATCATGCAGTCTTGCTTGAGCTTTTTAGTGATTATGCTGAGGCATCGTTACGCAACGCTCGTGAGATTATCCGAGTAGCCAGTCGCATTGACAATCTGCTTGAGCTGATTTATTTCATCGCCACTCGAGTATCCATGAAGCTAGAAGCCAAACAAAGCATTCTAGAAGACGACGACATGATGTCGTACTATGTGGCCTTGACTGAATTTTTTACCAACAATAAAGCCGAACGCACACTAGAAAACGAACTGCAAGACACAGTGCGTAAGCAAATGGAAAACAACCAGCGTGAGTATTTTTTAAATGAAAAAATGAAAGCAATTAAGTCAGAACTGTCCGATTTAAATGACGGTGCTGATGACGAAGATGGAGAGCTTGAAAAACGCCTAAAAGAAGCTGATTTGCCCGATGATGTTCGCAAAAAAGCCGAAACCGAATTTAAAAAACTAAAACAAATGCCTTCAAGCTCATCTGAGGCAAGCGTTGTGCGCGGCTATGTTGAATGGATACTAGATACCCCATGGAACAAGGCAAGCAAGGTCTCTATTAATCTAAATAAAGCCAAAGAAATTCTAGATAAAGACCACTATGGGCTAGATGATGTTAAAGATCGCATTTTAGAATACCTAGCGGTGCAGTCTCGTGTCAAAAAATTGCGTGGTCCTATCCTATGCCTTGTGGGTCCTCCTGGTGTGGGTAAGACATCTTTGGGCGAGAGCATTGCTCGCTCTACAGGTCGCAAGTTTGTGCGTATGGCATTAGGTGGCGTGCGTGATGAAGCTGAAATTCGTGGGCATAGACGCACCTATATTGGAGCGATGCCAGGAAAAATCGTGCAATCTTTAGCAAAAGTAGAAGTTAAAAATCCGCTATTTTTGCTTGATGAGATTGACAAAATGGCTCAAGATTATCGTGGCGACCCTGCGTCCGCCCTACTAGAAGTGCTTGACCCATCACAAAATAACAGCTTTAACGATCATTATCTTGACCTAGATTTGGATTTGTCAGAAGTGATGTTCATCTGCACTGCCAACAGCATGAATATACCTCCAGCCTTACTTGACCGCATGGAAGTGATTCGTCTGCCAGGCTACACCGAAGACGAAAAAATGAACATCGCCCAAAATTATCTAACACCAAAAGCTCTAGAACAAAATGGGCTTGGCAAAGATGAGCTTGATATTACTGATGATGCCGTTCTTAGCATTATCCGTTACTATACTCGTGAAGCAGGCGTGCGTAATTTGGAGCGTGAAATCAATAAAATTAGCCGTAAAGCGGTGCGTTCACAGGTGGAAACTTATGGCATCAAACCCAAAAAAGGCACAAAAATTGAGTCATTGTCTGTAACGGACGATAACATTGCTGACTATTTGGGCGTTAAGCCTTTTGACTTTGGCTTGGCAGAAAAAGAGCCAGAAGTTGGACGAATTACAGGGCTTGCGTGGACATCAGTGGGCGGTGAACTACTGACGATTGAAACCGCCACCATGCAGGGCAAAGGTGAGCTTGTCTTTACAGGGTCGCTTGGCGATGTCATGAAGGAATCCATCCGAGCTGCCATGAGTGTTGTGCGTGCAGGTGGCGAACGCTTTGGCATCAGTTATGAAAAATTCAAAGACACTGATATTCATGTGCATATGCCAGAAGGAGCGACGCCTAAAGACGGACCTTCTGCAGGTATCGCTCTCACCACTGCCTTAGTATCCGCCTTTACAGGCATTGCCATTCGTGCGGATATCGCCATGACAGGTGAGGTTACATTGCGTGGCAAAGTGCTAAAAATTGGCGGACTAAAGGAAAAACTACTTGCTGCTCATCGTGGTGGCATCAAACATGTACTAATCCCTAAGTCTAATGAGCCAGACCTTACCGACATTCCTGATAATGTCAAAGAAGGCTTAACCATTCAAGCGGTTGAGACGATTGACGAAGTGCTAAAAGTCGCTTTGGTCGCCCCACTCATGCCCTTAAAACCAGCACTAACCGTTAAAGCAGAAGAACAGGCTTTACGCAGCTAAAGCCATCAAAAATAAAGCCCAAAGTAAAATTTGGGTTTTATTTTTATGGTTTTTCATTTAAACTATATCTTTTTTTATTGAATGTACTCATGAAATCTTTGCTTGATTTTTTACCGCTGATTATTTTTTATGTGCTTTACAAAAATACCGATAAAGCAGATGCCAACCACCCCCTACTTGCCATCTTTGGGATAAGTGGTGGCGTGGATAATAATCACATTCTGGTTGGGACATTAGGCTTGGTGCTGGCAACGGCATTGATATATGGCTATTTATTCATCAATCAAAAATTTCGCCTAGAAAAACAGCAATGGTTCGTACTGGTCATGACAGTGGTTTTTGGTGGACTAACACTTGCTTTGAGTGATGACTACTACATTCGATTAAAAGCAGTGCTGATTAACCTAGCTTTTGCCATTGGTCTTGCCATTTCACCGTTATTTAATAAAAATAGACAACCCATTATCAAAAAACTTTTTGCTCCAATTTTGGATCTAACAGCACAAGGATGGATAAAATTAAACTTGGCATGGGCAGGATTATTTACTTTGATGGCGACACTACATGCCTTTTTTGCCTTTGTATTTATGGACGGTGAGTATTGGGGTGAGTTTACTGCCTTTGGCGACATCATCGTGATGATGAGTTTTATGGCGGGTATGTTTGTGATATTACGAAAGCATTTTATATTGGACGAGAATCAACCAAAAAATTAATGTTTTTAATAACCAAAAACTCATTAAAAACAACTCATACTCAATAACTTCCGCCCAACATTAATCACCACACCTTAAAGTGATACATTGTTATGAGATTTATTGCCAGTTGCTTTGGGTTTGGTGGGTATTTTTGGATACCTAACAATCAAATTGGCAGTCTTTTTATTGGTCTACTTTTTAATTCATACTGGGAATTTTTATGCCTTTATTTGTCATTATCGGTCATGATGTAGCGGACAGTGCCGCCAAGCGTAGCGAAATTCGCCCCGCCCATCTTGAACGCCTAAACACCCTAAATGCTCAAAATCGCCTTGTCATCGCAGGGCCAACACCCATCAATCATGGAGAGCCTGCCATGAGTGGCAGTATCATCATCGCCCATTTTGATGATATTGAACAAGCACGAGCATGGGCAGATGATGAACCATATTTGCATGGCGGTGTATATAGCCATGTGGATATTAAGCCATTTATCTAGGCCTTACCAAAAATCTAATCTAATTCACGGTCATCATGAACCAAATAAATAATGCCGTGATTAAATGGCGACTTGATCATCTTGGTAATACTGTACCGACATCACAAAAGTTTGATGATGTCTATTTTTCGCACGCAGGCGGTCTCGATGAGAGTCATTATGTGTTTATTGAAGGCAACGACTTGCCCCATCGATTGACACAGCTTAATGACAACCATATCTTTGTTGTTGCTGAGACAGGTTTTGGCACAGGGCTGAATTTTTTAGCCCTGTGCAAACTGTGGCGAACTCTCAAGCACCAAGGCAGGCTGGCAAAAAAAGCACGCCTACATTTCATCAGCACCGAAAAATTTCCCCTAAGCCACGCCGACTTACAAAAGGCACTTAGTAGTTGGTTGCATGATGACATCATTGCAGTATTTGTTAGCCGTTTGCTTGATTGCTATCCTGTGCCACTTGCAGGGTGTCATCGCATGAATATCGCCAATGACATCATGTTGGATTTATGGTTGGGCGAAGCATTGGACAGCTTCCATGCCATATACCGCTGTCAAAAGACATTACACCTCAATACATCAAAAGTTGATGCTTGGTTCTTAGATGGCTTTGCTCCTAGTAAAAACAGTGATTTATGGTCTGATGAGCTGTTTGGGCTTATCCGCAAGCTCTCTTCTCCCAATGCCACCATCGCTACCTTTACAGCAGCAGGATTTGTCCGCCGTGGTCTGAGTGCAGTAGGTTTTGATGTACAAAAAAAGCAAGGATTTGGGCGAAAACGAGAGATGATTACAGGAAAATTGCATTGCAATGATAAAGTAATGACAACATTCCCTAAGCACATTGCTATTATCGGTGCAGGCATTGCAGGACTGTGTTCTGCATGGGCTTTGAGCAAACGAGACATTAAAGTCAGCTTGTATGATAAAATCTCCCCCATATCAGGTGCGTCTGGTAATCCTAGAGCGTTATTCGCCCCCAAGCTGTCTTTAATTGAGCAAGCCAGTCATCATCTATCCACCATTTCTTTTTTGTATGCGGTGCGTTTTTATCAAAGCTTAAATACCAAAGACGGCATTTATGAACCATTGGGCGTGGTGGATTTTTTACTACCCACCCAAAAAAGCGTTGACAAACTACAAGCACTCATCAACCCCTATCCGCATGACTTGATTCATCAAATAGACGCCATCTATCCTAATCAAAAAATTCATACATTCATACCAAAAGCAGGTCTTATCAATCCTGCCAAACTTGCCCAAGCGGTGCTATCAGAGCCACTTATTTCTTGGCAACAAGCAGATATTAAGCACATCAGTTGCGATGAAAAACAGGTGGTGCTACACGGTAATGATCAGACATTTGTAGCGGACGAAGTAGTCATTTCAGCAGGTTTTGAAAGCCATTTGCTGCATGAGCAGTTATTCAACCCCCGAAAAATCCGTGGTCAGATATCATGGCTGTCTGTAAATACGGATACATTCGCCAAACTACCCAAAAACCCCATCAAATACGATGGCTATTGTGCCAAATTCACCGATGATGGCGACAACTGTTTTTTGATGGGAGCCAGTTTTGTTCGCAATGAAACGCATACTGCTATCATGCCAGATGAGCATAAATTTAACATTGATAAACTCACTCAAAGCCTGCCTAATATTGCAAGCACACTAGGCATAGGAAATAATGCCATCACACAGCAACTACAAGGTCGTGCCAGTATTAGAGCCCAAACACCTGATTACCACCCCATTATTGGCAAAGTTTCTGATCGCATCTATGCCATGTACAGCATGGGATCAAAGGGCTTTACCTTTTCACCACTATGTGGCGAGATTATTGCCGGCATGGTGTGCGATGAGATTTTACCCGCTTGCGACCATCTCATCAAAAAAATCAGTCCACAACGCACTCGCCTACTAACGCCACTTACCGACAACTCAGCTTGACTTTATTTACAGTCATGTATCAACAAAAAAACAGCCATAAATAGCTGTTTTTTTTGTTGTCATTACGACCATCAAAGGCGTGGTGATTAGGCATCAAAGCGTTTTTGAGCTTCGTCCCAGTTTACCACATCCCAAAACGCCTTAATGTAGTCTGGGCGTTTGTTTTGGTATTTTAGGTAGTAGGCATGTTCCCAAACATCAAGACCAATGATCGGAGTACCTTCACAACCTGCCACTGCCTTACCCATCAATGGGCTGTCTTGATTAGCGGTAGAGACCACTGCCAATTTATCGCCCTGCTTTACCAGCCATGCCCAACCAGAACCAAAGCGAGTTTGTGCAGCTTTTTCAAATTGCTCTTTAAAAGCATCAACAGAACCAAAATCACGCTCGATGGCTTCTTTAAGTGAACCTTTTAGCTCTGTGCCAGTTTTTAAGATGGTCCAAAATAAGCTGTGATTGGCATGACCGCCAGCATTATTGCGAACAGCTGTTTGCTTCTCGGTAGGGATTTTATCTAGATTAGCAATCACTTCTTCAGCTGACTTGTCTGCCCACTCAGTGCCTTCAAGTGCTGCGTTTGCATTGTTTACATAGGCTTGATGGTGCTTGCTGTGGTGAATCTCCATGGTCTCTTTGTCAAAATGTGGCTCTAGGGCTTCATACGCATAGCCAAGTTCTGGTAATGTAAATGCCATAATATATTTTCCTTTGTTAGATAAAAGTGAGAGAACGGCGTTTTACCGCTCTTTTTAAATAAGGGTTTGAGAGTATAAAATCAAGTAAATCTTGATGATCTTTCATTCATTTAAGTAAAATTAAGCCATAGAACAAATGCCAACGACAAAATTACCATCAATGATCAGTTATCAAAACCTTCGTCATTATTGTGGCCAAATTTAGCATCAAAGCCTCTTTCATCAAAGCCTTTATCACTAAAACCCTTGTCATCAAAACCGCCACGCTCAATGCTACGACTTTGCTTTTTTTCAAAGTTTTTGCCATCAAAGCCACGCTCATCAAAGGCAGCACGGTCAAAGCCTGCATTCATGCCATTACCCTGTGGGTAGCCACCACGCTCAAATCCACGAGAGCCGAAGTTATCCGATGGCGGCGTGCGTGTAAATCCTCCCACAGGACGAGTACCAAAACCTGTTTGGCGTTCAAAGCCTGTACTCGCATTGCCTGATGCCACGCTAGTTTGATAGCTACTTGATGACATCACACCGATAGAGGCGTTTGGATAGCCTGACTGAGGACCTGATGGCACAACGCTATCTGTACGAGGGTTACGGGTTGGAACAATGGTTGAGATGGCGTGCTTATAAACCATTTGACTGACCGTGTTTTTTAAGAGAACGACATATTGGTCAAATGATTCGATTTGTCCTTGTAATTTAATACCATTAACCAAAAAAATAGAGACAGGAATGCGGTCTTTACGAAGTGCATTCAAAAATGGGTCTTGCAAACTTTGCCCTTTTGACATAGAAATTCTCCAAAATAACAGAAACTCATGCAAAAAATATCCGCCCAAACAGGCTTAATATTATAATAACTGATTTTGTACTTCTTGTATGCTAAAAAACGGTACAATCAAAGATGAAGTACCCTCAAGACGAGCAAGGCTACGCTGCCAAGTAGATTGGCGTTTCGCTAACTGTCTTGTTGCATATAATGCCTTATTTTTCATGTCTTGACAAGCCATTTGTAGGGGATTTACAGGCTGTTTTTGTGTTTTTTTAACAAAATCATGCCATTGTGCCTGCATGAGTGATGAAAATCCCATCCAGTACTCATTGGTCTGCATGACCTCATGCCCTGATATCGCCAAAAAGTCAATCACCTGCCGATAGCCGACACATCGCATGGACGGCATATCAGCAGTCAAGTCGGGGTATTTTTTAAGTAGCGAGACAACTTCATCAACAAGCCCCATCTCCCACATGATATCCAATCGCTTGGCAATACGGTCGTGTAGCCACATTCTGTCAGGCTCCACTGAACAGGTAATCCAATGCTGCTTAGGATTGTGGCAAAGAGCGACTTTTGGGGTCTGCTGCCACACACTCATCGGCACACCTGTTTGTAAATACACCTCTACCGCTCTGGTAATACGCTGAGTATCGGTAACTTTAAGCCGTTGGCAGATTTTTGGGTCGTGTGTTTGTAAATACTCGTATAGCTCACCAACACCTTTATCATCAAGCCATGCCATCACCATTTTTCGTGTGGCAATATCAGTATCAGGAACGGCAGACAATCCGTCCAAAAGTGCCATGTAATACATCATCGTACCACCAACGAGTAGCGGTATTCTGCCCTGTTGGTGAATTTGAGTAATCAGCATCTCTACATCCGCCACAAAACTTGCCACATTGTAAGTCTTGGTGGGTTTAATGATGTTGACCAAATGATGTGGAAAGCAGGCTAACTCCCCATCAGATGGCTTTGCCGTACCTATGTTCATGTCCTGATAAATCAAAGCACTATCAACCGAGATAAGCTCAAATCTCCCTGTCTCATACAGCCGACAAGCCAAGTTCGTCTTGCCACTGGCAGTGGGTGCGATGAGCGATAACACAGTGTTATCAGGCAAATTTTTATAATTTAAAGTCATGGCAAATCAGTTAAGTAAGGCATTAAATAGATAAGTCCACACCAACAATCTCAACCAATCGAGCATCATGGGCTTGTCTTGTGATTTTTAGCTGTATGTCAGGCTTTGGTAAAAGACTTTCGGCACGACTTGCCCACTCGATGATGACAAGCGAATCTTTCTCTTCAAAATACTCAAAAAACCCAATAAAATCAAGCTCTTCTGGGTCATTTAGACGATAAAGATCGGCATGATAGACAGGTTTTTGATTGATGCGATAGGATTCGACTAAAGTATAAGTTGGGCTTTTTACCGCACCAGTATGACCTAAAGCACGCAAAAGATAGCGAGTAAAGGTCGTCTTGCCCGCCCCTAAATCACCTGACAACCACAGACTACCCACAGGGTTCATTTTGGCTAAGGCAACTGCCAGACGCTCGGTATCTTTCTCATTTTCCAAAATAATTTTCATTAAACTTTAACCTGTCTTAAGGGTGGTGGATTGAAAAAACGCTCTTCTTGTTTTAGTTTTTCAAACATCTTAGGATCGCTCCACTCCGCCTGAACTTGCTCACTAAACTCAAAGCCATCAAGCGATAATGCACCCATGCGTAGATTGTCAATGTCTTCACGAAAGCACTGAGCATAGCCTGTGGCGGTTTCATGCACAATGACAGAATAAATACTGACATCTTGTTCATTGTTTTGCATGACAGTATTTTTTAACACTTTATCCGCCCAATAAAAAATCACACGACTAAACTGCTCTGCTGAGGGCGAAACAGGTAGAGATACCCAACGAGCCGATAGTTCTTTGCAGGCACGAATATAGCTTGGATCATCTTTATTCCAAAAAGTGATGGCATGGTCAAAGCTATCAATAAGTTCTTTGATGTGAGATTTTAATAGACCAAAGTCATAGACCATTTGCCCATCATCAAAAGCCTGTGCCTCAAGAATAAGCTCAACTTGATAGCTATGCCCATGAATAGAACGACTGCAACGCTCAGAGGTGCAATTACGCACCACATGAGCATTTTCAAATTTAAAGAGTTTACGAATACGCATAATATTAAGATAAATCAAGTCTGTCGCTTCATTTTATCATAAAGTTGGACTGATGAAGTGGTTTTTTATGTTCATTCACCAACCTTCAAGTATCAAATGACAACAAGCGATGACCGCTCTCATCTTGGATATGGGTCGGCAATCCCATATCATTTAGTAGGTTGATGAATGGGCGTGGATCAAGCTCTTCAACATTAACCATTTTATTTACTCTCCAGTCCCCTTTGGCAATCAGCACCGCCGCTGCGACTGCTGGCACGCCTGCGGTGTATGAGATTGCCTGACTACCAACTTCTTGATAACATTTAGCATGATCGGCGATATTATAAATAAATATTTCTTGCTTGACGCCGTCTTTTTTGCCACGCATTTTATTGCCAATGCAAGTATGCCCTGTATAGTCTTTGGCAAGCGAACTTGGGTCTGGTAACAACGCCTTGACAACTTTTAGTGGTACAATCTCCACCCCTTCTGCGGTCATGACTGGCTGTTCTGACAGTAGCCCAAGATTTTTTAGAACAGTAAATACATTGATATAATGATCGCCAAACCCCATCCAAAAACGAATATTAGGTACATCTAGATTCTTGTGTAGCGAATGAATCTCATCATGACCACACAGATAGCTACTACGCTCACCCACAACTGGCAAATCGTCCGTGCGTTTCACCTCAAACATCTGATTGGTCTGCCATTTACGGTTTTGCCAAGTATAAACCACGCCTGTAAACTCTCGAAAGTTGATTTCAGGGTCAAAATTGGTAGCAAAATATCTACCATGACTGCCTGCATTAATATCAATGATGTCAATGTCGGTGATCTGCCCTTCATCAAAATAATCCACACCAATGCGAGCATAAGCATTAACCACACCAGGGTCAAAACCCACACCCAAAATAGCAGTTATGCCCGCTTGCTCACACGCCGCCTTATGTCGCCATTCATAATTTTCATACCAAGGCGGTGTTTCACAAACCTTATTTGGCTCTTCATGAATGGCGGTATCTAGATAGCTTGCCCCTGTGGTGATACAGGCTTTGAGTACACTTTGATTAATAAAGGACGAACCAACATTGATGACAATACCTGCCTCAATACTACGGATAAAATCAGTTAACTCATCAACATTGAGAGCATTGATGGTATGAATTTGTAGGGAAATATGCTGTTTTTGTTGCACACTATCGCTGATGGCTTGGCACTTATTCACAGTGCGACTGGCAATATGAAGAGTGCCAAAATACTCACGATACTGAGCTACTTTATGAGCAACCACCTGAGCTACGCCACCTGCACCGATGATTAAAATATTGGGTTTATTCATATATTTTCTCCTAAATTCCCATCAATCACAAAAAAACCTTGAGCCAAACATACAAGTTAAATACACAAAATTGACAAATCACCAAGCATCCGTTTATAAAGTTTGCCCCACGCCATCACAACAAATCACTCATATCATGATAGACTATTTTTATAATCCTTATAATCAAAGCGTCGCTGCTGAATGATACTGCCATCTAATCGTCTAATGATGATGGCAGGCATACCCACGCCATTAAACCAATTCTTCTTAACCATCGTATAGGCAGCTGCATTCCCAAATGCGACTTTATCGCCCACTTGTAGTGGCGTATCAATGGCATATTCACCAAAAATATCTCCTGCTAAGCAAGTCTTACCATAGATAATGGTGTTATTTTGATGCTCGGATGCAGATAGATTTAGCGATTGACCATTGATGCTTGTTAGAGTGGTTGGCTGACCATAAATTAGTAAATCAAGCATATGGCTTTCGGTAGCAGCATCCACTACTGCCAGCTTTTTGCCATTTTCCATCACATCAAGCACTCGAGTTACCAGTTGTGCACCATTATGAACACACGCCTCGCCTGGCTCAAGATAAACCTGCACGCCATATTTTGTCGCAAAGTCTTTTAATCGCTGTGCCAACGCCTCAAGCGGATAATCTTTAGCAATAAAATGAATGCCGCCGCCCAAACTTACCCAATCAAGGCAAGATAACATCGCCCCAAACTTAATCTCGATATCATCTAAGCTCTGACTAAACGCTGCAAAGTCAGCATTCTCACAATTATAATGCAACATGACACCACTGATGTCATCACACACCGCAAGCACCTTGCTTACATCATGCTCCCCCAATCGGCTAAACGGACGAGCAGGGTCTGCCAACAAAAACGCAGAATTACTGGTATTAGGATTTAATCTAAGTCCTACAGGAATGCCCTTTTTGTAGGCTTTTTCTTTAAAGGCGTTAAGCTGATTGATAGAATTAAAGATAATCTTGTCAGCATGATTGAGCACCTCATCTATCTCATCGTGGGCATACGCCACACTATAAGCATGCGTCTCTCCACCAAACTCTTCATGCCCCAAACGAACTTCAAATAGCGATGATGATGTTGTGCCATGCAAATAAGGACGCATGACATCAAACACCCCCCAAGTAGCAAAGCACTTTAACGCAAGCAATGCCTTTGCTCCTGACAGTTGGCATAGTTTTTGAATGATGGCAAGATTGTCGGTAATTGCGTGTTCATCAATCAGATAGTATGGCGTAGGCAAATCGTTTAAATCAATCGCTTGGTTCATGGCTAATCTCTTTGTATTCATGACAAATAAGGCAAAATAAACCACCACATTTTAGCATAATTTCCCAAAAGCACAATTTTTTCAAACAGCTCATCAAGATTGCCCAAAATATCGCAATGAACACACCAATTTTTAAAAACTCACAAATTCCCCACCCATCAGCAATCCAAATAATGCTACAATAAAATTCAAATTCATTGATAATGCCACCCATCATAGTATGAAAACACCCATCTTATCGGTCATCGGACACACCAATGTCGGCAAAACCTCGCTCATGCGTACACTACTTAGAGATGCTCAGTTTGGCGAAGTCAAGAATGAGTCTGCCACCACCAAGCATGTCGAAGCTGTGCATATTTTTGGTAAGCATAACAAGCTACTACTAACCCTACACGACACTCCTGGTTTAGAAGATGCCTCAGGGGTTATGGACTTTGTGCAGGCTTATACCAATGGGCGAGATGATGGCATTGAACGACTCTTGGCATTTTTATCGGCAACCGATGAGAGTGATGCTCGCCTAGGCGATGATTTTAGCCAAGAAGCCAAAGTCATTCGCAGTCTGATTCAAGCTGACATTGCCATCTATGTGATTGATGCGCGTGAGCCTGTACTACCAAAATATAAAGACGAACTTGCCATTTTGGCAATCAGTGGCACACCTGTACTGCCTGTGTTTAACTTTATTAAAGGTAATGAAGACAATATGCAGCTATGGCGACTCATGCTGTCTCGGCGTGCCCTATATGTGGTCAATACCTTTGATACAGTGGCATTTGATTTTGATGGCGAGATGGCACTTTGGCAGAATTTAGCGACTTTAAGTGTTGAAAAGGACAGTCTAAACACCCTACAACAAGAACGCCAAGAATCTTGGCAAGACATGGCAGAAGAAGGCTCTCTTATCATTGCTGATTTTTTGGTAAATGTCGCAAGTTTTAGTAAGAAAATTGACGAAAGCCAAGACACCACCCCCACCCTAAATGCCATGCAAAACGCTGTGCGTCAGTCTGAAGATATCATGCAAGAAAAACTTTTGCACCTATATCAGTTTTATAACACCGCTATTGATGAACACGATATTGAGATTCAAGGTCGTGAGCAGGACATATTTGATGGCGAACTATTAGCTCGCCATGGTATTCGCACCGCAGGTGGTAGCATTACAGGTATGGTGGTAGGTGCGGGTATCGATGTGGCAACTTTAGGGGCAAGTCTAGGGCTTGGTACAGCATTAGGTGGTATTATTGGTGGACTTTTGCCCAATACCAATGCCATTCGTGATAAGGCATTGGGCATACAGACCTTAACCATTGATGATGCAACCTTAACTCTACTTGCCACACGAGCCCAAAATCTACATCACGCCTTGCGTCATCGTGGTCATGCCAGTCTGCATGCGGTGGTAACAGACAATCCAAGTGGTAGCTTGCCATGGCAAAGTCATGGGCTACCAACTTCACTAAAAAAAGCTCGTGCTTATCCGCACTACTCTAGCTTAGATGGGTATTATGAAGATAATATTGGATTGCGCCAAGAGCTTAGCGATAAACTAAGCATCACCCTACTAGAGCATTTATCAACGCTTGATTGATGGCATTACAGTCAATAACAGTTGGTCAGTTGGCACTGATGACTTTTAACCGTTCACCTTCAAACAGCTCCATTTCAGGTGCAAGCGTTACCATAAAGCGGTCAAAATACAACAGCTGCTTTAGTAGCAAGGCAAAATCTTGCGGAAAATGAATGCCATGTTTTTTGCCAACATCAGCCATCTCAAGCATCATGGTATTGAGTGCTTCTGGCTGATTATCCTGACCGACTTTGCCAAGCATCCCGTGCAAATCTTCACCCAGTTTAGTAACATCAACTTTTTGATGCGTCATGCCAATCTGTGCCATCGCCTGTGCCATGCCATGATAATCACTGGCTTGCAAGTTTTGTACCAAAGTAAAGCAAGCCTCCAAACTCTTTGGTTCAATTTGCCCAACTAAGCCAAAATCCAAAAAGGCAATCCTACCATCATCAAGCATCATTAAGTTTCCTGCGTGTAAATCCGCATGAAACTCCCCTGTCGTCATCAAGGATAAAAACCAAGTATCCAATACATCGCTCATCACCTTTTGGGCTTTTGTGGTATCTTTGGCAAGTCCAAGCGTCTCATCAACAAGCGATCTACCCACCAGTAAATCCATTGTCAAAACTCGCCTAGTGCTTAGATGATGATGTACAGTAGGAGCAGTTACTTTGGCATTGCCAGTACGAGATAAAAACGCCAAAAACCGCTCAATGTGGCGACTCTCAGCGATAAAATCTATCTCCATAAGCATTCTTTTGCGTATCTCGTCTAAAATTGGGGCGATATTGGCAGTACGCATGACTGGCATCATCTTTTCAATAACCCAAAAACCACCATGAAGCACAGTCAAATCGGTATGAATAATCGTACCTACTTTAGGTTTTTGCACCTTTAATGCCACCTGCCTGCCATCAGTAAGCACTGCACGATGCACTTGTGCAATGCTTGCCGATGCCAATGGATTGGGGTCTATATACTCAAATATTTCATCCAAATCACAAGTTGTCCCAAGCTCTTCACGCAAAATCGCCAAAATCTCAGTAAATGGAACAGGCGTGGTCTGATCAAGACAATCTTGAAAAGCCAGTACATATTCTCTAGGAAAAATTGATGGCGTACTGGCGATAAATTGACCAAGTTTGATGTAGGTTACGCCCATCTGCTCAAAGGCATCTTTTAGCAGATTTGCATCCATCTTTTCACCTTTGGCAACTCTCAGTGCTGACAGCCCTGCCACACTGGCTGTTTTTTGAATACGCCCAAGCACATTTAGCCCTGTGCTAGCAGACTGTTTGATGATGGCAAGCGGAGATGTTTTTATAGGCATAATGGCGTTGATTGTGTTGGTTAAAAAAATTATGATGATTTTTCAAGTTGTTTATTACAGATGGTGCAATGTTCATCTTGAGTGAAGCGTATTTTTTTTAGGCTAAATTCTCGACCATGCCACAGCACAAGTTGATGCTCAATGGGGTTATGATGCCTACCCAAAAAATCCAGTGCCACTTGCGATGCCATGGACGCAATGACAGATACCGTACTGCCAAGCACGCCAGAAGTCGCACAAGTCATCTCATCACCCTTATCTGTACCAAACAGACACTGATAACAGCCTGTTTTGTTGGTAAACAGTGCCAACTGACCCACCTCACCGATTGCCGAGCTGGACAGCAGTGGCACGCCATAAGTTTGGCAAGCTTGGTTAAGCAAATCACGAATGGCAAAATTATCGGTGCAGTCAATCACAAGGTTGGGCAATCTGCCAGCACACTCATCAAATACCCTACCAATATTGTCATTGGTTAGGCGAATGTCAGTTGAGACGATGCGTACCAATTCATTGTGTTTGGCAAGTTTTTGGTGGGCAACAGCAACTTTTGACCGCCCAACATCATCAGTGGTAAAGAGCGTCTGCCTTTGCAAGTTACTCTCATCAATCACATCAAAATCAACCAAATGCAAGCACCCCACCCCTGCTCGCACCAGAATCTGAGAGATGGGACACCCCAAACCACCCATGCCCACAATTAACACATGGCTTTTTTTTAGTTCAAGCTGAGCTGACAAATCCCAATCATCTAAAAGAATTTGCCGAGAATATCTCATGAGTTCAGCATCGCTTAAAACATCGATCATGTCTGATGATTGGCTTGTATTGCCATCTTGCTCATCTATCTCATTTTGATTCATCTGAACATCAACCACGCCATACTCCAACGGTCAATCTGTCGTTACCGCCATAATCACAAACAACAGCAACATCATGATAACCAGAATCCAAGAATAACTGGCGAGTAGCCAATGCTTGGTCATAGCCATGCTCTATCGCCAATAAGCCCCCACAAGTCAAAAATTCCCTTGCCTTTGTAACGATATGAGCGATATCCGCCATGCCTGCGTTATCCGAAACCAATGCAGTCATGGGTTCATGGGTGAGTCGCGCTAAATGCTCATCATCTTTGGCGATATAAGGCGGATTAGAAACAATCACATTAAAACTACCCGATACATCATCAAACCAATCTGAATGTACAAAGCGACAATTATTCGCCTCCAAGCGGTGAGCGTTATTTTGTGCAACCTTTAAAGCTGCCATTGACACATCACACGCCAACACCTGCCAAGTGGGCAATGCTTTAGCAAGTGTAATGGCAATACAGCCTGTACCTGTACCAAGATCCAACAGATTACCCGCCTTGCAAAAGGTTTGGTTACCTATCCATTCAAGCACCACTTCAACAAGCCTTTCTGTATCAGCCCTAGGTATTAAGGTGGATTCATCAACCCAAAATGAACGACCAAAAAATTCCTGATCGCCTGTCAAATATGCAAGTGGCACGCCCTGTGCCATCTTTGCCATGCCTGCTACAAACTTGGCTTGTTCATTAGGTTTTAGTATGTATTCTTCATGGCTAATCAACCAACTACTAGGGCAGTTAAGCACAAAACATAGCCAACCCTGCCACCAATGGCGTGGCAGACTGCCATGTCTATACATTTGCTTGATTTTATGAATACTAAGTGTTGTCATGACTGAGTTTATACCGTCTATGATTCATCTTTTAAGGTAAATTTTTCATCACCAAGTTTAATGTATTTACCCACCAGATATACCAAAAATAGCACAGGCACACCCAACAAGCAGGTAATCAAAAAGAAAGTTGGATAACTTGTTGCTTCCACAATACTCCCTGAATAACCACCCAAAATTTTTGGTGATAGGGTCATCAAAGACGAAAATAAAGCGTACTGCACTGCCGTAAAGCGAATGGAAGTGAGTACCGATAAGAACGCCACAAATACCGCACTCGCCAGACCACCTGCCAGATTATCAGCGATAACTGCAACATACAACATACCCGCTGTCGGCTCATAAAACAAAGCGATGAACAGCAGATTGGTAACGGCAGCCAAGATAGCCCCAACCATCATGGCGGCGATGATTTTCATTCTTTGAGCAATAAATCCACCCAAAAAACCACCCAAAATACTCATGGTTAAGCCCACAAGTTTACTGGCATCTGCAATCTGCACTTTGGTATAGCCCATATCTTGATAAAAGATATTGGCAATATTGCCCGCAACAATGTCCGAGATGCGATACAAACCAATCAATGCCAAAATCAGTACTGCTTTTTTTCCATAAGTATCAAAAAACTCCAAAATAGGCTCAATCCAATTTTTAGCAGCAACTTCTTTAGGAACCAATTTAATCTTAATCAATACATGGGCAACGATGGCAGCCACCAAGACACTGATGATAAAACGCACACTCTCAAGCAAAAAACCCACCAAATTAGAATGCTTGACATCACCAATGATGACATCACCAAAGATACGAAACGCAAAAATAAAACCGACCATACACACGACAAATAGCATCACCAGACGCAGGTTGTTTTTAGCATCTTGTTTATTGACCACCGCCTGATTTGTCAGTACCGACTTCATTTTTGGCTGATTAAATAACAAGAAAATCAAAGCAATCGGTGCAGGAATGAGCATGGCAATCCCGTACATACTGGCAAAATTTGCCACCGCCTCAGAGATGACAAAAGGATGATTCTCCACTTGCAAGATACGCTCACAAATTTGGTTTAATAGATACCAAAGACCGTATAACCCCATCGGAACAAGAGCCACAAGTGCATACCAGCCCATAATTTTATCATTGAGTTTTTGTTTAATGGGCGTTAATATTTGGGTGTGCGGCTCATTGGCACTCAAAGTTGTTAGAACACCTACACCCATCACCAATGCCATAACAAAATAGGTCTGCTTCCATGCAATGTACTGATACATCTCTTCTGTTGAGCCAAAATAAGTCGCCAAATACAAAGCCCCTGCCCCAGAGATGATAAGTCCCAAACGATAGCCAAAGACATACAACGCCGAAAATGCTGTTTGCATGGACTTAGGCACCACCTCAATACGATACGCATCAATAACGATGTCCTGCGAAGCTGATGAAAAGGCAAGTAGTACCGCAAATAGTGCCATCATTTCAAGTGAAGTGATGCTATCAGCATTTGGACTGGTTAATGCCATTAGACAAACCGCCAGAATAATCATAAGCTGTGCAACTAAAAGCCAACTGCGACGCTTGCCCAAATAGCGGTGCAAAAACGGAATGGATAAGCTATCCACTAAAGGTGCCCACAAGAATTTGAATGAGTACGCCAAACCTGCCCAAGCGAACATCGTTACTTTACTTCTATCAATCTGTGCTTCTACAAGCCATATACTCAGCGTTGAAAACACCAAAAAATAAGGCAACCCTGCCGAAAACCCAAGCATCAGCATAATTAAGGCATTTTTTGTCAGATAAGTCTGTTTAAACACCAACCAAGGCGAA
Organism: Moraxella sp. E33BD; assembly: GCF_041807865.1. Taxonomy (NCBI): domain Bacteria; kingdom Pseudomonadati; phylum Pseudomonadota; class Gammaproteobacteria; order Moraxellales; family Moraxellaceae; genus Moraxella; species Moraxella sp. E33BD. Next base: position 173,166 of record NZ_JBGTZD010000001.1, read on the forward strand.
GAGTGTTGCATTGTATCAGCCATAAGCAATCCAAGGAGATTCAATCAAATAAGAGTTTGTAAATGTGTGCATATTAGAACAAAATCATGATTTTTGCAAAGTGTATTCACACCAAATCCACCAATTTAGGCATAAAATCAGACGATTTTTTGAATTTTATGCAATTTTGGAATATACTTTTACTTTCTTAGCGGTTTATTTTCCATACCAAATTTTTATAATAAAAATTTTAAAGCCACGCCACAGCTTTGTGAGCATACTTGGATTATTCTTATGGCAATTGACATCGTCATCAATCAGCGTCATTTACAAATTCAGCTTAAGCAACTTGAAACCGTTTGGCACACCATCGTCAATGGCTACAATCTAAGCCAAGCAGCCGAACTATTACACACCAGTCAATCAAGCCTGTCCAAACAAATCGCCGCCCTAGAAAATCAGCTAAAAGCCGATGTATTCACCAGACAAGGTAAACGCTTGACAGGACTCACCCCCATCGGTAAGGCACTTTTGCCACACATTGAAGCAATTTTTGCTGAAATACGCACCATTGAGAATATAAGCCTTGATTTTAATAATGCAGCAGCAGGTACTTTGACGGTCGCCACTACGCACACCCAAGCTCGCTATGTGTTGCCAAAAATCGTCAAGGCATTTCGAGATAAATTCCCCAAAGTCAATCTGGTATTACAGCAAGCCGACCCAGAAACCATTGCCCAAATGGTGATTCGTGGTCAAGCAGATATTGGCATCGCCACCGAATCACTACTGAATAATGACATACTGCGTTGCCATCGCTATTATGACTGGTCGCATGTCGTCATCGTGCCAAAAGACCACGAGCTTGCTACCCTATCAGGTATAGAAAATGGCGTGGACTTACCAACTTTGGCAAGCTATCCGATTGTTACCTATCATGGTGGCTTTACAGGGCGTAATTCTATTGACAAGGTTTTTGCCCAAGAAGGTCTAGTACCTGAGATTGTACTAGCAGCTCTAGACTCTGATGTCATCAGCACCTATGTTTCATCAGGTTTAGGCATTGGTATCATTGCAGAGATGGCATATGAACCCAAACATTATCCTGATTTGATTGCCATTCCCATCACGCATTTTGGGCGATTTACCAGTTGGATTGCAGTGCGTGATGATAGCGAGATTCGTAAGTTTGGGCATGAATTCATTAAACTTTGCCAAGCTCAATTTTCAAACTGATTGGCACAAACTTGATTAACATAAACAATGTGTAATAAACAATTTAGCATAAATAAATCCGCCCAAAAGGACGGATTTATCATGGTTGTGATTCATCAGTAAGTGTCATTCATCATTAGCAGAGCCAATTTTTTTTATGTTTTTTTGCACACTTTTGGCCTCGCCATCAACGGTCGTACCACCAAACCCACCCTTCTTAAAGCCACCACCTTGACCAAAAGGATTGTTCGGATTAACACCGCCCATACCAAATGGATTTTGACCACCCATTTGCTTGGACATCATTTGCATGATTTTATCTTGGTTTTTTAAAGCATAGTTCTTAGCGGCACCCGTCAGCTTTCTTTGTACTGCAGGCATCAATAAAATTACCGCACCAACATCGCTCAATAAACCTGGCAATAAGAATAAGATACCTGCAACACCCTTAGCAACCGAACTGGCAATCTTAGATTCAGCAGGCTGATTGGCAGGATTGGGAATAACGCCGTTTTGCATCTGCTTTACTTGCTGTGCCATTGGATTAAGAGTGCTGGCAGCTTTTTTTATAAGCATCAGACCGATGAAAATCGCTACAATAAACCAAAAGAACACCCACCAACCACTGATGAACTGTGCCGCAAGATACCAAAGCAACATCTCAATAATAAACCAAACCAAAGCAATGCCAACGACTGCACCCATACTCATTCCTTACACAAAATTTTAAAAAAATGCCAAAAATAGGCTATACTATAGACAATTTGGGCAACTGGCAAATTTTTCAAGCCACACACCCAAAGTTTTTTTAATTTTTGTATAGCAAGGCATAACTGCCACCTGCTTCACTCACTAACATATTACACACCCATTATGACCATCATCATCGGCATAGATCCCGGCTCACGCATGACAGGCTACGGCATCATTGACGCTACCGCCGACAAACTGACCTATTTAGATGCAGGTACGATTCGCACAGACAGTAGCGATATGCCCAATCGCATTGCACAGATTTTTGGCGGTATTTCACGCATCGTCCAACACCATCAAAAACACAGCAATCAACCCATGCACGCCGCCATTGAACAAGTATTCATGGCAAGTAACCCTGATTCTGCCTTAAAACTTGGACAAGCTCGCGGGGCTGCTATTGCCGCCTTAACTGCACTGAATTTGAGCGTCTCAGAATATACCGCCCGCCAAATAAAACAGGCAGTGTGTGGCTATGGGGCCGCCGAAAAAGAACAAATCTCAGCGATGGTTTGTCGTATTTTATCATTAGAAATTGTTCCGCAAGCCGATGCCGCTGACGGCTTGGCGTGTGCCATCTGCCACGCTCATTCTAGCCATTCCATGCATAAACTTTTAGGCAATACCGCTCTACTTGGACGCAGTGCTTCTAAGAAAAAAGGTCGTTGGCGATTATCCGAAGAAGATGCATTACACCTAAAAACCTAACCCACTCTCTGAAAAATCATAGCAACCAACAAATCATCCTTAAAAACAAAAAAACACCTAAAATTATGAGGTGCTTTTTTGTTTTTAATATAAAAGTACTACCTGCTAATCATGGATTACTCAACAAGAGACGACTCCACCACACCGTCATAAATATACACAGGGGTATCATGCGTGGCAGTGTTGCCATAGGCTTTTAAGCGGATAATCTGACTAAGGCTTAGGTCATGTTTGTAGCCTTCAATCTTACCATCAAAATATCGCCAAGCACCCGCTCCAATTTTTACCCCATAGTTATCATAGCGTATATTACGGACTTTTAAGCATTCTTGGGTATTATTGGCACAGACGACAGGCTTGGCATCAATCTCCCAATACAGTATGACAGATTCGCCGTATAGCAGGTCAGGCTTTCGCTTTCCTTGCCAAAGTGAAGATTTGCCACGACTACTGATGGCGAGTGTCGCCTGCGTGGCCTTTTTATCTGTGGATATAAAATTCAGTTTTGCTGATTCAAGCGATGTAATGAGTGCATTTTCTGCTTGATGTAGCGAGCTTTCACAGGACTTTCGTGTGGTGATAAGACTTGTTTTGTCTAATGACAAAAGACCATCACTGAGTGTAAATTCACCCAAATGTCTATTACAGCCCACACTAAAGGCAAGTTGATTACCCTTAAAATCAAGGATTGTGTTCGCCAAAAATGGCACCACTTCCTTATCTTCAGTTCGTATCAACTGCCAGTCATATTGAGCAAGCATTTGATTGGTCGGCACAACTGTAGTATCATCCACCGAATCTTTGGCAGTGGCAATGCTGGTTGTATGAATGGTATCATGTGCCTGACAGCCTGCAAGTAGAGCAGATAGCATCAATGGGGCTAAGCTGTATTTGATAAAACTGGTTTTCATGATGGATGCTAATTTTGCCTAAAGATATGGGGTTTTTATAGTGTAGCATGACCAAATGATTGGCTATGTTAGTTTTTAGTTAATATCGTTGTATTTTTATAATGTTTATATCATCAAATTTTTATCTTTTTAAACAAGCCCACATTAAATTTAAGCACACAACTAAACTTGTTGAGATTGATTGGGAAAATTTGCTACAATAGCTTAAATTTTCAATGGATAGTTTCATGACCCAGTCCAACTTTGACAAGCCTTTAAAGACCTTTTTTGAACCCAAAACCTTAAGAGAACTTGATAGTACAGGACATATCTTAATTCCGTCCATACGCTATGAAGAAACCAAAATCCCCAAACAAGGATTAAAAAAATATCTCGCTTACCTACCCGCCATCAGCAAACAGCCCATCTCCATGGATATTGACATGGGCTGTGTGCTACTTAATCAGGCAGGAGAAGTGGTGGACTGTGTACATTATGGGCAGATACGAACCGAAGATGCCAGCGTCCGTCATGGTGGCGATGCACTGGTTGGAGCAATAGAGTTTGAAGATAAATTTATTAATCAAGAACAAATCAGCATATATCTAGATAAACTAGCCGATGACATTCATCATATTGCTATTGTTATTTCAAGTTACCATAAGCATTCATTACATCTTAGCAATAAAGGCGTCGCTGAGCTTAGAGACAATGACGACATTCTGCTACATGAGATTGAACTACCATCTTTGGATAAAGACACACAGGCAATCATCGCTTGGCACCTAAAAAAAGACAATGATGATTGGGTGGTGCATTCTCCGTTAACACCCATTAAGCATGATGATTTGGCAAAAATCCTACACAGTATCAAAGATGTGCTAAATCTGACCGGTCCATCTGGTATGAATTGATTGTCTTACAATCAAGAGCAGACTTTTGGTCTGCTCTTTTATGGCTTATTTAGACATATGATTTGATAAACCCATCAAATAAAATCAGCACGATTTTGTCATAATCATGCTGATTTTATTTGTACTTTATGGGTGTTTTATGCGATGGATCGTTACCACGCCTGCGATAATGCCGACAAGACCGCTTTTAGCATGGACGAGACGGTACTATGACACATACCAATGCCTGAATAGACCTTGCCAGATACATTAAGCTGTACATATGATGCTGCTGCCGAATGTGTTTGGTTGTCGCCAAGCTCATCATCTAGCACACTTGGTGTGGCTTTGGTGTTGATGGCGTGCTCGCTATAATTGGTTACATGAATTTGCTTACCTGTTGCCTTGATTAACCCATCAATAAACGCTGATAACGCCCCATTGCCTTGCCCCATGATTTCCAACACTTCCTCTGGTGTGGCGACTTGACCATTAAAGGAAACCTCCCCACCTTTGTTATTGATTTGGTAATCACTCAATTCAAAAACATCTTGGGTCAAGAAAGTACGAGTAAAAATATCAAGAAGCTCATCGGTTTTTAATTCACGAGCCAACGCTTCTGTTTCACTTTGCACCACTTTTGCAAAGTCAATCTGCGTCCAGCGAGGCAAATCAAAGCCATAATGGCGTTGTAGGATATAAGCTACCCCGCCTTTACCAGATTGGCTATTGATACGCACCACATCTTGATAACTGCGTCCAATATGCACAGGGTCAATGGGCAGATATGCCACATCCCAATGTTGCTCAGTCTCTGGGTGAGCCTCGTTATAATCCAAGCTCTTTTTGATGGCGTCTTGATGCGACCCACTAAACGCCGTAAATACAAGCTCTCCCACATAGGCGTGGCGTGGGTGAATTGGCAAATTGGTGCAATCTGTTACCACTTGAGCGATTTCACTCACTTGCGACAAATCAAGCTCTGGATCTACTCCTTGCGTGTACAAATTCATCGCCATCGTCAAGATATCCATGTTGCCTGTACGCTCACCATTCCCCAAAAGCGTCCCTTCCACACGGTCCGCCCCCGCCATCAGACCCAGTTCACTCGCTGCAACACCACAACCTCTGTCATTATGCGTATGCAAGCTAATGATGACATCTTTACGACTAGGCAAATGACGGCAGAAATACTCAATCTGGTCGGCATATAAGTTTGGCGTGCTTGCCTCAACGGTGGCAGGTAAGTTCAAAATCACTTTTTGACCATTATTAGGCTGCCACACATCACATACCGCCTGACATACCTCTATGGCAAAATCGGTCTCGGTCTGACTAAAGCTTTCTGGACTATACTGAAAAGTCCATTCAGTATCAGGATAGCGTTTAGCAATATTTTTTAGCAAAGTCGCCCCATTAACCGCAATCGCTTTAATGCCTTCTTTATCAAGTTGATAGACCTTATCTCTTTGTACTTTTGAGGTGGAATTATAAACATGGACAATGGCTTTTTTGGCACCTTTTAAGCTCTCAAAGGTGCGTTCAATCAAATGCTCACGAGCCTGCACCAAGACCTGCAAGGTAACATCCTCAGGCACATGACCGCCTTCAATTAGCAAGCGGGTAAAATCAAACTCCACTTGAGCAGCAGAAGGAAAACCAATTTCAATTTCTTTAAAACCGACCGCCACAAGCAGTTTAAAAAACCTTAATTTTTGCTCGATGGTCATGGGGTCAATCAAGGCTTGGTTGCCATCTCGCAAATCCACACTTGCCCAAATGGGTGCTTTTTCTATGCGTTTATCGCACCAAGTACGGTCAAGAATGTGCGGTGCAAATTCAAAAGGACGATACTTTGTAAAATCAAAGGCTGGATTTTTTGGGATGATGCTAGGGGTATTGGCAGATTGACTCATGGCTGATTTTCCTGCATATAATCATATTAAAAAAAGAAATCACTAGACTAATTATATTAGCAAATTTTCACACCAATTTTTACCAATTTTACAAAAATTTTTTATAATTTTTATCAAAATTAACCAAAAATACTATTTTTTATAGTAAAATTCACTAAAAATCACCACATCAACATCATCATGACTAATACCATTATCTTAGATACCACCGACCGCAAGATTTTAAAACTCTTAACCGATAACGCACGCCTACCTGTGGCAGAGATTAGCGAGAGCATTAGCCTATCAGCCACGCCTGTGGTTCGCCGAATCAAACGCTTAGAAGAGCTGGGCATCATCACAGGCTATCACGCCCACACCAGCCCTACCAAACTTGGCTACACGCTGTCAGTATTTGTGGCGGTGAGTATGGATAAACATACTGCCGAACGATTTGACGAGTTTGAAAATCATATCCAAGCCTTTGATGAGGTGGTGTCATGCAGTTTAGTAACAGGACGCACAGAGGACTACCTACTCAAAGTCATGGTCAAAGACATGGCACATTATGAAGAATTTTTACTACATCGCCTAAGCAAAATTGAAGGTGTCAGCCAGTTACATACCAGTTTTGAACTGCGTGAAGTGTTTCGTAGAGATGTGCTATAATATTTAAGTAATTATTATCCCAACTCTTTGTATATAAGGGAGCGTCACCAAAGTGACCCTGTTTCATTTAACAGCACCAAAGAAATATCAAAAACTCAAAAATTACGGTATTTTTATACTTACTTTTTTGTTTTCTGTATTGATTTGTTGGGCAACAACAGGCGGTAGCCCACGCTTTCATGATATTTTATTATTCTGGGTGATTTGGAATACATTGTGGCTAAAGCCCATTATTTTTAAAATAGCAAGCCCCTTAATGCTAACATGGATTTTGTACGCTCCCTTAGGTGCTCAATATGGCTACCCCAACTCTGGCATGATTGCTTCTTTGTTTGAAACAACAAGCAACGAAGCATTAGAGTTCTTTGACGCAACCGCCGTTCTTTATTTTATTGTTGCAATATTATCAACATTATTAACCTATCATTTAACCAAAAATATCACCGCCACCAGCAAACAAAGAAAATTTTTTAACTATTTTGCACTCATTCTACTGGCATTATTTTTGGCAAATATGTTATCTATTAAACACAAACGCATTCACTGGGGCTATTCTGAGCTACTCAGCATCTTCCCTCACACCATCACACAATATAAATTTTATGCTGTCCATAAAGAAAAAATGAAGCAACTTAGCAAGATTAATGATGATTGGGAAGTTGTTGATTTTAAGCCTGCCTATCAAGACTATATACTGATATTGGGCGAAAGTGCGTCAAAGCATTATTTATCCGCCTATGACTACCCTGTGGATACATCACCCTTTTTAAAACAAGTTCATGGTACACAATACAATGGCTTAATCAGTCCTGCAAGCTATACCATTCATGCCATTCCACGCTTATTGACAGTTCCTAGCGAACAAAATGTTGAATATCAAAATAACATTTTAAGTCTGGCAAATAAATTAGGTATGCAGACTTACTGGCTCTCCAATCAAGATAAAATGGGCAAGTTCAATAATGAAATCTCATACATTGCTTCTCATGCCCAAACAAGCTACTATTTGAGCGAAGAAGCCCCTAACAGTACTCGCTATGATTATCAATTATTGCCAAAAATCCAAGCAATATTAGCAACCCCATCAAATCAGCCTAGATTCATCGTGGTGCATTTAATGGGTTCGCACGCTCGTTTTTCTAGACGAGTGGATAATAACAAAGCACATTTTAACTTCAAAAATAATCATTTATCTGCTTATTTATCCAGTATATTACAAACTGATATGCTATTAAAAGACATACATCAATCCTTGATTCAAAATCAAAAACCTTTTAGTATGATTTATGTGTCAGACCATGGGCTACTGCCAACATCTTTAAAGCACGGCATATCGCAATTTAGCTTGCAAGTTCCGCTATTTAAAATATCCAGTAACGATACCCACAAGACGGTCAATGACGACATCATCTCTGGTTTTAGCTTTGTTTGGTTTTTAACCGAATGGCTAGGGGTTGATACACAAAATCAAAAGCAAAATGAATTTCTTAACGATTATCGCATGCACAGCTTAGAAGAGATAAAGATTTTTGATGATTCTATTAAACCATACTTATCCGTAGAGCCATTCAATGGCGATTTATTACAACCAAGTGAAAATGAATATTAAATAAGGCATATATATGAAATACAAATTATCTGTAGTCATGATTGTCAAAAATGAAGCCAGAAATTTAGCAATCAGCCTGCCCGCCCTAGATGACTTGGCAGATGAAATCATCATTTTGGATAGTGGTAGTACTGATAACAGCCGTGAAATTGCCGAAAAGTACGGAGCAAAATGGTATGTTAATACCGACTGGCAAGGCTTTGGCAAACAACGCCAAGTCGCCCAAAGCTACGCCACAGGAGATTGGATTTTGGCAATTGATGCCGATGAAGAAATCACAGCTGAATTAAAACAAAGTATTTTACAAGTCATTCAAAATAAGCCAGACCAGATTGTTTATGGCATAAGAAATATTGACTGTATATTTGGAAAAAATGAAATTGATGTGCCAAATTGGCGTATCAAATCTCATTGGCGATTGTACCCCAAGCACATTCAATTTAATGATAACGCAGTCCACGAATCTTTGGTTTTATCGGATAAGATAGAAACACAAACATTATCTGGCTACGCACGCCATCACACTGCCGAAAGCCCGCTATTTTGGTTAAATAAGCGGTTAAGCTATGCTTTAACTTGGGCAGAAGAAAAATTCCAACATGGTAAAGATGCTTCTTTTTCTTCTATTTTAACACATACGATGGGGGCGTTTTTTAAGCAATATTTACTTGATGGTCGATTCTTAAAGGGGAAGTATGGATATTTATATGCCTTATTATTCATGCAATACACCTTTAATAAATATGCAATTTTATACGATTTAAAGCACAATCAAGCAGAACGGGCGTTTTTAGATTATAATGAACTCACCAAACAACAGCAACCTGTGGACTTATCACAAAAGAAAAGTACACTCTCTTTGGTCATGATTACCAAAAATGAAAGCAAGCATTTACAATCATGCCTAGATACAATACATGATATTGTTGATGAAATCATCATTTTAGATAGTGGTAGCACCGACCACACCAGACAAATCGCTGAGCAATATAGAGCAAAATGGTATGTTAATACCGACTGGCAAGGCTTTGGTAAACAACGCCAACTGGCACAAAGCTACGCAAGCAGTGATTATGTACTGGTATTAGATGCTGACGAAAGAGTTGATGGGTGCTTGCGTCAAGAAATTGTTGAAAAAGTCTTGAATTACCCCATTGAGCATGAAAAAGTCTTTTCGGTATCACGAGTTAATTTATTCTGCGGTGTAGAAACGCAGCCAAGATTTTGGAAAACCAACCGATTGGCTCGCATTTACGCTCGTGAAAAATTTCAATATTCCAGCTTGGAAGTGCATGAATCCCTAGATCAACAAGGTGCACCAAGCAAATTGTTGGCAGGATATTTGCCACATATCACCAATGATAATCTGCACCATTTTTTATTTAAAAATGTCCGCTATAGCCATGATTGGGCGATTGAAGCATATAAGAAAGGCAAGAGGGTTAATATTCTCTCCATCTTTTGGCGAGCATGGTTTTCTTTCATCAAAATCTATTTAATACGGGGTGGTTTTTTATCAGGTACATACGGACTGATTCTTGCGATTGCCTCTTTTGGTTACACATTGGACAAATACCTCATGCTTTGGCAAATGAACAAGGACAATAACAATCAGCACATCAAGGAGCATTAAGGTGAATTCTGCAAATATCACCCCAGTAATCATGGCAGGTGGTAGTGGTACTAGACTATGGCCTCTATCAAGAACCAAATATCCAAAACAGTTTTTAACATTAGGACTAGATCAGCATACCCTATTGCAACAAACCGTACTACGCCTAAAAGAGCTTAATTGCACCGAGTTAATTTTAATCTGCAATGAAGAACACCGTTTTTTGGCAGCTGAGCAGATGCGTGAAATCGGTATTTCTGCAACCATCATTCTTGAGCCAACTGGTAAGAACACCGCTCCAGCTGTTGCTTTGGCGGCATTATATTTACAACGACAAAAAATTGATACAACCATGCTGGTTTTGGCAGCAGATCATGTCATCAAAGATGTAAACATACTGCATCAAAGCATCTTGCACGCCACTCAGCTTGCCCAACAAGGCAGCATGGTCACTTTTGGCATCACACCTACCCACCCCGAAATAGGCTATGGCTATATTAAACAAGGCAAACCTTTCCTAAATGGCTTTTGTGTTGATAAATTCGTGGAGAAACCTACTTATGCCACCGCACAAAGCTATCTACAAAGTGGGGATTTTCTTTGGAATAGCGGTATGTTTATGTTTAAGGCGGACAAGTATTTACAAGAATTAGCAACATACGCACCAGACATATTTGACTGTTGTTCGCAAGCGATAAGCACCACCAAGGCAGACTTTGATTTTATTCGTATTGATCAATCTATTTTTGAAACGTGTCGTTCTGAATCCATTGATTATGCCATCATGGAACATACTCAAAACGCCACTACGGTAACTTTGGATGCAGGATGGAGCGATGTGGGTTCATGGTCAGCACTGTAGGATATTCAACAAAAAAATGATGATGGCAATGTTATTATTGGCGATGTCATCGCTCATCGCAGCCACAATAACTATATTCATGGCGAAAATCGCTTGATTACCCTAGTTGGCGTTGATAATTTGATTGTGGTTGAGACCAAAGATGCCGTCTTGGTTGCCAATAAAGACAACACTCAAGACATTAAAGGTATCGTTGAGCATATCAAAGATAAGGGTCGCCAAGAACACGACATTCATCGTGAAATCTACCGACCATGGGGAAAATATGACAGCATCGATGCTTCAGATCGCTATCAGGTCAAACGCATCACTGTAAACCCAAATCAAAAATTATCATTACAAATGCACCACCACCGCTCAGAACACTGGATTGTAGTAAAAGGCACAGCCAAAATCCACAAGGGGGACGAAAGTTTTTTATTAACCGAAAATCAGTCAGTGTACATTCCGCTTGGAGAAATCCACGCCCTAGAAAACCCCGGTATCCTGCCCTTAGAGTTGATTGAAGTACAATCAGGCAGTTATCTTGGGGAAGATGATATTGTTCGTTTCAGTGACATTTATGGTAGAGAAAATAATGGCAATTCCTAAAATCATTCATCAAACCTATAAAACCGAAAAATTACCACAAACAATACAACCCATCGTTGCTGAGTTAAAACAGAAGAACCCCGATTGGGATTATCGGTTTTATGATGATGATGAGGCTGTTTTGGCATACATTAAAAAACACGACAACGGTCGAATTCTGCAAGCATATCAACGCATTAACCCTGTGTATGGTGCCGCCAAAGCCGATCTATTTCGTTATTTGGTACTATATCATGAGGGCGGTGTTTATCTGGATATCAAAAGCACTTGCGTTCACCCCCTAAATGAGGTCATCAAACCAAATGACACTTTTATCGTTACCCAATGGCAAAATGAAATCGGACAAGCCGAAGAAGGTATTGGTAAATTCTTGTATATAACAGAAAATCTTGGCATTAAAAATGGCGAATATCAACAATGGTTCATTATTTGTGAGAAACACTCTCCAATCATGAAACATGTACTTGATTCGGTCGTGGATAACATCTTAAACTACCGTGCTTGGCACTATGGTTTCCATAGCTATGGTAAGCGTGGTGTTCTTTTTGTAACAGGTCCTGTTGCCTACACCAAAGCCGTTCATGAAGTTCAAAACTTACACCCCATTCGTTTTGTGCGTTTTGACAAAGAAATTGGCTTTGTGTACAGTGCTTTGGAGTCTAGCACTGCACACACCAAGATTCTAAAAGGCCATTATGCCAGACATAAGGGATATATTGTCAATCAAGGCTACTGGATAAATTTTTTATCCACCATTTATATTGCCAGCACCAGACTGTGCAAAAACACATTAAAGTCTCTAGGTGTATTTAAAGAATAGAAAGCAGATTGATGGGTATTGTTGGTCAATAATCGGTTTGCTGTCAACAACCTAGCAAGCTACTACGCCATCAAAACACGCTCCCAAATTTCTCGTACGAACGCCCTACTCTCCTGCCATGCTTCATCATCAACGATGATTTGTTTGTCAGACAGGGCAAGTTCATGCGTAGTCTTACGCAGTAGTAGATAAGTTTGGGTGAGTTTATCGCACCATTTTTCGCTCATCAGCTCCGTCTTTGCCACTTCTTCAAAGATACGCACATTATCCGACCATATGGCAAGATTTGGATACACATAAGCATAAGACAATACCATAAACTGTGCCAAGAACTCAATATCAACCAAACCACCAAAATCTTGCTTAATATGAAACTGGTGGTTTTTGGTGTCTTGTGTACCTAGATGACTTTGCATTTTTTGTCGCATATTTAGTACTTCTTGGCGTACTTGGGCAAGCTCTCTGGGTCTGGTGAGAATGGCTTGGCGAATCTCATCAAACGCAGCCAACACCATTTCATCACCAGCAACCCCCCTTGCTCTTACCAGCGCTTGATGTTCCCACGCCCACGCCTTATGCTGTTGATACAGCTCAAAGGCGTGTACCGACACCACCATCACGCCTGCATTGCCCGATGGTCGAAGGCGAACATCTAATTCATAAGCACGGCCATCACGGGTTTGGGTGGTTAGATAGCTAAGCACTTTTTGTACCAAACGAGAAGCAAACTTCATGCCACTCACCACCTTCACCCCATCGGTATCCGCCTTTTCATCAATATTGTGCAAAAATACCACATCCAAATCCGAAGTATAAGACATCTCGATACCGCCAAGCTTTCCATAGCCAATCACCGCAAAGCCCGAATGTTCGCTATTAGCTCGCTCACCTGTTTGCAATAGTGGATAGCCATGCTTATGCGTCAGCTCATCAAAAGCACGCCTTACCGCTGATTCTAGTACCACTTCAGCAATAAAAGTCAGGCTATCAGAGACTTTCATAATATGTCTTAGTCCCAAAACATCAGCGGTTGCAACTGCCAAGACCTGTGTTTTTTTGAATAATCGGACATTCGCCAAATAACTTTCATCATCAAATCGCTCCACCCTAAGCAAGCCTTGACGCAAAATATCAGTCAGCTCTGCCTTATTGGGCAAATGCAGATAGCGTTTTTGTAAAAAATTATCCAGTAGCATCGGATATAAGGCAAGCTCTTTGGCAATCCAATGACTTGCCGAAAGCATGGGGATAAGTGCCACAGTAGCATTCGGATTTTCTGCAATCATCACCAAATAAATTGAACGGCGACAAATGGATTCTAGCAGAACAATCAATCTTGGCACAGCGACATCAGCACGCTTAGCCCCATCACTTTTTGCATGCTCCAATAAAGCGTGTAAAATAATAGGATAGGCAGCATTAAGCCGTGATTTTGGCTCATCATCTAGGCTGGCTACAAGTTTAGACTGATTGAATTCACTCAACAGCTTCACGCTTTCATCACTTAGCACTGACTGTAAGGATTGCCAAATATCATCAACACTACCTAGCTCTTGGGTGGGGCTTTGACGGTCTGTTACCATGCGTTCAAACGGCACAGACACATTATCCCTATGTTCATCTAGCTTTTGACGAAAAGCACCAATCTCATCAAAACCCATCACCTTAGCGATGGCGAGTAAGGAGAGCTCATCTTGGGGCAATCGTTGGGTTTGCTCGTCATTTCTGGCTTGAATGGCGTGTTCCAATCGCCTCAAGAAGCGATAGGCAGCAGACAGTTTTTCGGCTTCGGTATGCTCTAAATGCCCAAGCGATGACAACACCTCAATCCCTTTTAGACAGGATAAATTATCCCCAAGCACCGCCTGATGACCGCCATAGATCAGTGCAAACGCCTGTACGATAAACTCAATATCACGAATGCCACCCACACCCAACTTAACATTATCCAAATCCTGCCTTTGGGTCTGCTGAGCCACAATCAACGATTTCATCTCTCGCAATGCCCCAAAAGCACTATAGTCAATATAATAGCGATAGACGAAGTTTTTACGCAAGTTAACCAGTTGATCAAAAAATGATGCAGAGACTTGATTAACCACTCTTGCCTTTAACCAAGCAAATCTCTCCCAAGTGCGTCCATGTTGATTAAAATACTTTTCTAAGGCACTGGCTGTCATGACCAATGCCGAACCATCACCCCATGGTCGCAGTCGCATATCCACCCGAAACACAAAACCATCTGCCGTTATTTCATCAAGCAGGCGAATCACGCCTCGCCCCAAATGAGTCATGAATTTTTGATTATCAATGCTTTTTTTGCCCATCTGACTGATATCAGTCTCACCTAGCCCTTTATGAATAAAGATTAAATCAATATCGCTAGATAAATTTAGCTCCATCGCTCCAAGTTTTCCCATGGCAATGATGGCAAATTCATCTACCTGTCTTTTTCCATCAACGATGGTCATCGGCACACCGTAGCGATGGGTGAGCTGATGATAGATATGGTCTTTGGCGATATTGATGCAGGCATTAGCAAAAACAGACAATTCACGCATAAGGTCATCAAGAGTGATTAGCCCAAGTGCATCTTGCCAAATCCACTTTAGCATGAGCATCTGTCGGCATCGTCTTAGCCCCATCATCACATTATCATCACCTTTGGTCATTGTGATGAATTGGTCAACCTGTTTTCTTAACTCATCATCACCAAGCTCATCAAATAATCCATATTGACCCAAGAACGACGGAGCACTTTTGGTGTGCTTATCGTATAAATCTTTAGCAAAAGGACTGGCTAGGGATAGAGTCTGCAACTGAGCTTCGGTTGGTATGAATACGGCTGTCGTCATGGCTATTTTTTACGCAAATTAATTTTTCCCATTTTACACCAAAAATTACGCTATAATAAGCTTAATTTTTAAATCATACAGCAAAAAACATCCTATCAACAGCCATTAGCCATACCATGACCACATTGTTACTTATTACCAATGCCCCGCACAGTCATAAAGCAAAACTCGCCCTAGATACCGCCAAAAAACTACTTGATGCAGGCAAATCCGTACAGGTATTTTTTTATGGCGATGGTGCTTATACCGCAAACCGCCTATTATGGCAGACCGCCGATGTAGTGAGTGTTGCTGATGAGTGGGTAAGGCTTGCACAGACGCACCGATTGCAATTACCTGTTTGTGTTAGTACCGCACTGGCACGAGGTATTACCGACACTCAAAATGCCACACGGCATGAACTAAATGGCGACAACCTACGCACACCCTTTTATCTAGTGGGACTATCCGAACTTGCCATGCAGATTGATGTTTGTGATGAAGTATTGCAGTTTTAATGGTGTTATTTAGCAGACAAGTCTAATACTTTTGGCTAGCAAAATAGCACCAAAATCAGATATTTATAACGGATAAAAAGATGAAATTTTTAATCACCATCAGTACTGATAGCGAGCTAATTAGCTATGAAGCAGTCGCTTTGGGATTCACTTTAGCAAGCTTTGACCATGAAGTGCAGTTTTATTTTACTGGTAATAGCCATCTAGCACTAAACGATAAACAGAGTCGTATCTATGGCATGGTGCAGTCACTTGAATTATATGACATTGCTAAAGCATGGACAGATTTTAGTCATGATACCATCTTTGATGAGATGATTGATGGTCTATTGCTACGCCTAGATGCACCACCAATGACGACAGATTTTGACAGCGTTTTGGAATTTTAAATGACAAGCACAACTCTACAACTAGACGGTGATGGTCATCTTACCGATCACAACACATGGACGCCAGCGGTAGCACAGGCTTTGGCAGATACGCTAGATATACAGTTAGGCGATATTCATTATCGCATCTTAGGCGAAGTGCGGGCATTTTTTGAAAAATACCATCACAGCCCAACCACTCGCCCACTCATCAAGCACTTAACTCAAGCATTGCCTACTGATGATATTAGCAATACCAAATTGCAACAACTCTTTAATACAGGGCTTGTGGCACGCCACATCAATCGCATCGCAGGATTGCCAAAACCGCCTAATTGTCTATAGAGCTACGCTTAATCAAGACGACTGGATAAACGGTGATAGCCAACACTCTCACCAACATCACCAACAAAACCCATCTGTCGCCAAAGTTCATATAAGCAAATAGATACCGAATTGGCAAGGTTTAGACTGCGAGACTGCGGCAACATGGGCAAGCGAAGCCAATTATCTACACCGATATCATCTCTAATCTTCGCTGGCAGACCATCAGTCTCCGAACCAAACACCATCGCAACACTTTCTTCTTGAGCAAGACTAAAATCATGCTCATAAAAGCTATGGCTAAACTTGGTGGTCAATGCTACCACTTGGTCAACACCCATCTCATTTAGCATCTGACGGCACGCCCACCAGTCTTCATGCACTTTCAAATCAGCATATTCATGATAATCAAGCCCTGCTCGTTTTAGCTTGGTATCGTTAAGCTCAAAACCAAGCGGTTTAATTAAATGCAGTTTGGCTCCTGTATTGGCACACAGGCGAATGATATTGCCAGTGTTGTTGGGGATTTTTGGGGTAAATAGGATAATATGAATGGTTGACATGGTTATTATACAGGGTTAATCAAAATATTAATGATTTAAATTCACACAAAATATCATCAATATTCATGATAATCAGTGCAAGTTTGTCGGAACTTCTTGAAACTCAAGCCTAATTATAAAAGAAAATTATCATACAAAAATCAATCACCGCTACTGTTGCTATAATTTTTTGTTCTAACTGGTTGAACACCATGAAAAGTTGCGTTAAGGACATTTTTTTGGAAGCTAGCGATGCCGTTATCAATGGTGCAAAAAAGTTTGACAAAAGATTTAACAAGCTCATCTCACAAAATACCAAAAAATTATTTTTCGGTATCCGTTGTTCATGTGATAGCACCAATCATAAAAATGAACGCACCAAATGATTTACATAGCGAAACCCCATGTTAGTTGGGCTAAGCAAGGTCGCATCATGCACCATAAAACCCTCATGCTGTAAGGGCAGTAGCTCATTATCAATGCTACTAACAAGCAGTCCTGTTCGCTCCTCAAACATCTGTGTTGTCGCACCATGCCTTAGCCTAAGGGCATTCATCATGAACTCAAAGGGCAGACTATCTTCGCTAACTTTCTCAAAGCTCACCATTTTTGGGGCATAGGATGGCATAAAATTCAGATAATCTTTAGGCAAACGAGACTTACTAAACCGATAAATACCATCTGCATGTTCAGCATGATTATATAGTGTTATTTTACCATGTGCACCTGCACCGATTGCCAGATAATCACCAAATTGCCAATAATTCATATTGTGATGACAAGGTCTGTCATTTGCCCCTACCCATGCTGAGACTTCATAATTATTAAAGCCTTGCTCAAGCAGATAACAACGCCCTGCCTCTTCAATGGATTCAAGCACTTCATCATCAGGCAAGGCAGGTGGTGAACGATAAAAAGCGGTGTTTGGTTCAATGGTTAGCTGATACCACGAAATGTGAGTCGCCCCCATCTGCACAGCGGTTTTTAAATCGTGAATGGCCATATTCGCATCTTGATTGGGTAGTCCATGCATCAAATCCACATTCACCCGCTCAAAACCCGCTTGTCTTGCTTGTTTAATGGCATTCATCGCCTGCATGGGATTATGGACACGCCCTAGCGTTTGCAATACCTTGTCATCAAAAGTCTGCACCCCAATAGACGCACGATTGATTCCAATGTGGCGATATGCCTCAAATGGTGAATGTTCAATCGTACCAGGATTGACCTCAAGCGTAATCTCACAATCTGGACGAAAATCATAAAGCTCTCGCAATGCATCAAACAGCCGTTTAAACTGCTCAGCAGGCAGTAGCGATGGCGTACCCCCACCGATAAACACAGATTCAATCTGCCTATCTTGCACAAAAGATAGCTGAGACTGGGCATCTGCAATCAAAGCATCTACATAATCAGCAAAAGGTGCTGATAACAGCGCGCTTTGGTCAGGGCTAGGCAAGGCGTGTGAATTAAAGTCACAGTATGGGCATTTTTTGATGCACCAAGGAATATGGATATATAGCGACAGCGGAATACGCTTGGGTTGTAGCTCTAACAATGGGTTCATTAGCTACCCTGCTTCACTATAACAATCCGACCGATCGGTTTTATTTTGTGATGAACCAGCATGATTATCTGCCTCTATGAATTCAAATTGGTTTAATTTAAACTTCATATCCACATGCTTTTCAAGTGCAGGTAGATTAAAGGCATCATTTTCACTGACAAAACTAATGGAAATACCTGAGTGCCCTGCTCGTCCAGTACGCCCAATGCGATGCACATAGTCATCAGGCATCTCAGGTAGCGTATAATTAATGACATGAGTCACATCATCAACATGGATACCTCGCCCTGCCACATCAGTCGCCACCAAGATATTTACCTCGCCATCCTTAAAGCGTTTAAGATAACGCTCTCGTTTTTGTTGGGCGACATCACCTGAGAGCATGGTTACCTCAAACTGGCGACGCAAGTTATCATATAGTCGCTTCACTTGGTCTTTGCGATTGGCAAAAATAATGGCTTTTTTCACATCTTTGTCAGACAAAATCTCACGCAACGCCGCCATCTTTTCACGCTCAGTCAATAAATAAAAGCGTTGGTCAATCGCCTGATTGGTCTTACTCTCTGGAGCGATTTCCACAAAAGCAGGGTTATGTAGCCAGCGATAGGCTAGGTTCATCACATCAGTATTAAATGTTGCCGAGAACAATAGGCTTTGGCGGTGTGTATTGACAGGCATGTGCCGAACGATGCGTTTAATATCAGGGATAAAGCCCATGTCAAGCATGCGGTCCGCTTCATCCAAAACAAACACCTCCACTCTATCTAAGAACAACACTCCCTTGTTCACCCAGTCAATAATGCGACCTGGTGTACCAATCAAAATATCCAAAGGACGGCGTTCAAGCTGACTTGCTTGTTTATCAAAATCCGCACCACCTGTGATACATAAATTATACAGGTTACTAAAACAGGTTAATTCACGGCAATCGGCAAAAATCTGCTGTGCTAACTCACGAGTCGGTGCTAAGATTAGAGCACGGGGCTCACCCAAAAACCTTGCCTCATCAGACGCAAAGGGGTGTTTCATTAGCGATTCAATGATGGTAATCAAAAAAGTCGCTGTCTTGCCAGTACCTGTTTGAGCCTGACCAATGGCATCTTGATTGGCGAGCGTATGTGGTAAGATTTGTGCTTGAATTGGGGTTAGCTTCTCAAACCCAAGTGCACGCACCGCCTTTAAAGTCGTCTCAGACAATGGCAAATCTTCAAAACGACCAAAAGTCGCCACATCGCTTGGAAGTGTGTATAAACTCAAATGATTATCCTTATTTATTTTTGGCGGATGTTTTTGTTGGTTCAGTTGATTCTTCTAAAATCATATCAAGGCACGCATAGCCTGCTTCAGCGGTTGCACCTTGTACAAATTCACGCTTTTTATCATCGCTTGCTTCAACATTCTGCTTATACAACTCAGTCAATGCCACCTGCCAAAATTCTTTGATGTATTCGGTGATTTCATTATCACCGAACTGCTTGACAAGCTCAGCTGATACCACCTCAACTTCTTTTACGGCATCGCTTTGTTTAACATCAGATTGACGCATGACCGCCACGCTAAACACGCCTTCACCGACAATATTACAGATGCCATAAGCTGTTTTTTGTTCATCGCTTAGTTCTTGTGCATCTTGAGTGTCTGCAGCAGATGCACCCATGCAGATGCCTACAGCAAGTACACCAGCCAATAGTTTATTCATAATTTTCATTGTCATGCTCCAATAGGATAGTAAAAAATATACACAATAACGCATTATAACAATTTATGCAAATGATTTGCAAAATTATCCACATCATGAGTGATGAACGCATAAAAAAAGCCCACAAAAAAGCGGACTTTTAGTGTGTCAAGAAAAGTGTTTATAGCTTGGTTACTTCTTCAGCTTGTAATCCTTTATCGCCTTCTCTTACAACAAATTCCACTGCTTGACCTTCTTTTAGCAAGCGATAACCTTCGCCCAAAATCGCACGAAAATGCACAAACACATCTTCACCTGTCGCACGCTGAATGAAGCCAAAACCTTTGGAATCATTGAACCATTTTACAGTACCTTGTTCACGAACTGACATATTTTCTTCCTATAAAAACGCTTGAATATGATGGGCATGGTTACTAAACACGCCATCAAAGCTCATCAAGCTAAATTAACTCAAGCGGGTTGAAAATCTCAACCACACTCTTTTTACAGTAATCAGTAGGCAATTTCATCAATATCGCCAGCAATAATATTACTAACAATATTTACAAAAAATCACATCTTTACATAACTACCGCAATTATCATACCATGATAAATTCAGAATACAAGTATTTTTATCAATTTTCACACACAAGTGTCTATTTATCCACGATTAACCACCAATCAGACAAAACTTTTCACAAAAAAATCTGCTAAAATAACGCCATTCTTACTTTTAGACCGCCCATCATTATGAAACAGTCTCGCCACATCTTATTACTAAATGGTCCAAACCTACATCTGCTAGGCAAACGAGAACCGCACATCTACGGTACAACCACGCTAGCTGACATCGAACATCGCTTAATCAGTAAAGCCACCAAGCATGGCATCATGCTGACTGCCTTTCAGTCAAACCACGAAGGCGACATCGTTGATAAGATTGGTGAATTGGGATTGTTGGCTGATGGTACGGGCTTTGACGCTGTCATCATCAATCCTGCCGCCTTTACCCATACTTCAGTAGCGATTCGTGATGCACTCACCGCCGCAAACAAGCCATTCATTGAAGTCCACCTATCCAATGTGCATGCACGAGAGCCATTTCGTACGCATTCTTATTTTTCCGATAAGGCAGTGGGTGTCATCTGCGGGCTTGGCGATATGGGCTACGACATGGCACTAGATTGGTTGGTTGAGTATTTGAATAAAACAGACAGTGATTGACAATCCTTTTTTGATAGCTAAGATGGGTAATGCAGGCGGTAAAATACGCCCAACCACCCATCTTGATACAAGTCATAACACAGGATTGATAACAGGGATTTTTTTATCTTTGTCAAATTTTGGATTAAAGGTCTGCACCTCAGGATTGGTTGGCAGTCCAATATCAGCCAGCTTATCTGCCACACCCACTTGAATATTATCACCTTCAAACAGGCGTTCATCATCCGTCCGCTCGGTTTTTAGGCTTTCAAAATCAAACAGTTCACGGTCAGCAAGCTGACTTGGGGCAACATTTTGCAAGGCCTTAAACATACTTGCTAGGCGTTTTGGGTGGGCATTGTCCCATTCACGCAACATATCATTAATCATCGCTCGCTGTAGGTTTTCTTGTGAGCCACACAGATTGCAAGGGATGATGGGGAAGCCTTTATAATTGGCGTATTTAATGATGTCTTTTTCGGCGACATAAGCAAGCGGACGAATCAAGATATTTTGCTTATCATCTGATAGCAGTTTAGGCGGCATCGCCTTTAATGAACCGCCATGGAACAAGTTTAAAAAGAAAGTTGCCAAAATATCATCACGATGATGCCCAAGTGCCACTTTGGTTGCACCAATTTGCTTAGCAAAGCCATATAACGAGCTACGACGCAAGCGAGAGCAAGCCGAGCAATAAGTTTTACCCTCTGGTACGACCTGCTTAACGATACTGTAAGTATCTTTTTCTAGAATGTAGTAAGGAATGCCTTGCTCAGATAAGTATTCTGGCAGTATGTGTTCAGGAAAACTGGGTTGTTTTTGATCAAGATTGACCGCCACAACTTCAAAATTAATCGGTGCAATACGCTTTAAAAAAAGTAGAATATCTAGTAAAGTAAAGCTGTCTTTACCGCCTGAGATACACACCATGACCACATCGCCATCTTCAATCATATTAAAATCACGAATCGCCCACGAGACTTCCTTGCGAAGTTTCTTTTGTAATTTCTTAAAGCGAGTTGATTTAATGCCATCGTCAAAATCATGAGTTTCATCATTATCATCGGTCATGTCATCTCGCTTGTTATCATGCGACAAGGCATGAATGACCTCTAGGTCATCACTGTCTAGCGGTGCTGCATCATTCTTCAAGTCGTTTATCATGTCGTTCATGTTATCTTGCTCAATATTCTATGATTGATGTTTTTAACCTTTATTTATCCCATTTGACCATCGCTCACAGCTTGCCATGGCCATGGGTTGTTTAGGATTTTGATTTGATGGTATATTTTTTTGTCTCACTGGTATTTTTGGTGTTTTCAATGGCAACAGCGACCAATTTACCATCGATTTTTTCATAGCGTACCTTTGGGGTGGATTTTTTGACTGCTTGGGCGTTATTATCACCATCTTTATTGGCATAAGTCTTATCAAAGCGATGAGAGTGCTTGGACTGTCTATCAAAACGCCCCGCCCTTGTTTCATCTTTTATACCACGCTGATGAAAACCACCTGCTAGACCATGCCGAGCAGATTTATCCTGTTGGGAACGGCTACGCCCGCTTTCTTTTGTGCCATCTTGATGAGAGCGGTGCTTACTGGCATGATGAGTACGGTCACCATGCTTATCAAAGCTACTCCGACCACTGCGTTTTTCATTCGTATCTTTAACGACTTCACCATCCACTTGCTTTTGGTGCGTCTGTACAGACCTTTCTATGGCTTTTATGCCATTTTTATGACGGATTTGGTAACTTTGATGGATGGGTTTTTTTGGATTAAAATCAAAGCCAGTTGTCTTATCTGTTAAGCACACCACTTCATAGCGAGCCAATAAACTTTCATCAAGCTCAAAGCGAGTGTAGTTGTTACTAAAATACAGTACGCCATCAGCCGAGAGTCGGTTCATCGCACGATTAATGAGTGCAGCATGGTCTCGCTGTACATCAAAAGTCCCCTTAAACTTCTTAGAGTTTGAGAAAGTTGGTGGGTCAATAAAAATTACCTCATATTGCTCAGTATGCTCTTTAATCCACTCAAAAACATCTGATGCGATGAATTGATATTTCAATTTGCCATCAACATAGGCGGATAAATCCAGACCATTTAGAGCAAAGTTTTGACGCCCCCAATCTAGATAATTGGCGGACAAGTCCACACTCGTAACAGACTTTGCTCCTGCCATCGCCGCATGGACACTTGCTGTACAGGTATAAGAAAATAGATTTAATACTCGCTTGCCACGGCTGGCAGCAGCAACCATCTGACGCATATTGCGATGGTCAATAAACAGCCCTGTATCTAGATAGTCGGTAAAATTGACATAAAAGTAAGCCCCATATTCACGCACAACATACATTTTTTTGCGTTTGGTTTGAGCATCTGAATTTTTGGTATATTGGTCATTACCTGACTGTCTGGCACGAGTTTTAATAAAAACATCTTCACGAAACACCCCAAGTATTTCTCTTGTGTGATGTAACACCGAATTAAAACGCTGCTTGGCAACATCAGCAGGGATTTGTTTGGGTGGTGCGTATTCTTGTACATGCACCTTTGTGCCATATAAATCAATGGCGACATTGTAGTTGGGCAGATCTGCATCATAAACACGCAAATTACTCACCTCATCCACTTTGGCAGCTTTTTTTAGGTGAGCTAGGTTCTTTTGTAGGCGATTGATGAATTCTTGAGCCTCTTCGCTGACGATATACTGTCTTTCAAATCGCTCAATCAAACTTGGCTGTCTTTGTATATCTAGCGAACCATGACGAAAATACACCGTCAATGCACCGTTATGACAACGCAAAGTCGCAGGATTGATAATAGGCAATGTATCAACATGCTCTACATGACTACCCAACACAGCTAAAGTCGCTTGATGAATGCCAGCACACTCAAAACCATCAGATGCACACAAGCCCAAACCTTGATATAAAGGCTTAATAAAATCAGCCTCACCCAATCGCTCCCCATAAGGCGGATTGGTAATCAATAAAGGGTTGCTCGCTTGTAGTTTGGCAAGCGTATCTTTTAAGGCACTAAGTGGCTGCTGTCTTAGTGTGATGTGATTGATGATGGGCGACAGTCCTGACGCCATGAGATTTTGATGGCAGGCGTGTACCGCTGTTGCATCGGCATCAAGGGCGATGACAGTAGGCATATTCTGACTCAGTTTATCCAAATTGGCATGAAATCTGTCATTTGCCGTCATGACCTGCTGTTGCCATAGTGCATCGTCATGGTATGCCCAGTGATAAAAACCAAACTCGTTAGTCGTCTTATCTAGCCCTACAGGGTAATCAGCACGCATCAGCATGGCTTCTGTAATGAAAGTCCCCGAACCACACATTGGGTCAATGAGTGCATCGTGTTGCCCTGTATGCCAACCGCATTCGTACAATAAGGCAGATGCTAAGTTTTCTTTTAAAGGAGCAGCGGTATTAACAACACGATAGCCACGGCGGTGCAAACTGGTGCCCGATAAATCCAAAAACAACTCAGCAAACTGATTATTCGCCACTGCAAAAATATGAATATCAGGCGTCTTTGAGACATCAGGACGAGCCCCAAGTTTACGATTAAAGGTATCCACAATCGCATCTTTAATACGCAAGGTGGCGAACTGCTGATTAATAGTCATTCGCTTATCGGTTGATAGACGAATAGCAAAGCTATGATCTAGGTCAACAATCTGCGTCCAGTCGTAACGAGCAGTAAACTGATACAATGCTTCTGGCACATCTTCATCAATCACCTGCGTCTGTATGGTGCGACTGATGGCACGCCCTTTGTCATCTTTTGAGATTTGATTGGTGATGGTCTGTTTTTGCTTAAAATGATATTCGCCAATCGGCAGTAAAATACGGCTCGCCACACGGCTATATAGGCACAAATGATAGAACTGAGAAAGACCGACTGTTGCACGAACACGCCCCACACGAGTGATGTGAGCATCAATCCCAAAGGACTTAAGCTCAATCAATAGTGCATTTTCAAGCCCATCAGCACAGGTTAAAACAAGCTCAAAAGCACGAGTATCAAACTGACAAAAGGGGTTGATCAGAACAGGGGTGGTGCTACTCATAGACTTCTCAATAAGACAATGCAATCAAAACCATCTATTATAGCATACATTAGCCATCTTCACCATCGAAACTGCCTTTAATGATAACCCTAAGCCGTTCCATTAAAGCTGATTTTTAGGTTCTGCACCATCTAGGGTTTCATTCAAGTTGTCAGCAGATGGTTTATGTGGTGCAAGCTGCATCCACGACTCGCCATTCATCATTAAACGCATATGCGGATAAGGTGCATGAATGCCCGCATCATCCAAATCCTGTTTGATTTTTTCGGTGATATTCTCTTTGATGACAGGAATACGAGCTACTGACAGCGGTGCAACCCAAAAACGCACGATAAAAAACACACCATATTCACCCACCTCACTGACAGTTACCATAGGTGCTGGATGTTTTAACACCACCTCATCTGCCGATAAAGTCTTAACAATGATGCTTCTTGCCTGATTGATATCAGCATCTAAGGCAATGCGAGCTTTGACATCAAAACGAATCATCTTTTTAGAGGTTAGATTAACCACTTCTGATGAGGCGACGGTAGAGTTTGGAATAATAATGATGATATTATCACGGTCAAGAACTTGGGTGGCACGCAATGAAATCTTCACCACTCTCCCCTCTTTATCCCCCAAACGAATCCAATCACCCACCTGAAATGATTGCTCCACCAAAATGGTAATCCCTGCAATGAAGTTGGCAAGCGTACTTTGGGCTGCAAAACCCACCGCCAAACCCACAATACCCAGACCTGCCACCAATGACACAATATCAAAGCCAAACTGTGCAAGCACACTAGCCAATGCCAAAACAAGCACCAAAACCAAAATCATGTTTTTAAACAGCTGTTCTATCGATGCGTTTAACTCATAATGTTTTAGTACACCGCTTAGCATTCTTCCTGATGTCGTCCATAGCACATAATAAAAACCGATCCAGCCTGATGCCTTTGCTGTCGCCTTAACTGTATCGGCATGAAAGCCAATCTGCATCATCACTGCAATCAAACTTGTTACAAACCACACATAGCGAAGGATGGCACGCATGATACGCATTCGTCGCTGGGATAGATGCAAAAATGCCCGAGCGTGCTTGATGCAATAAACCAACAGCCAATAAATAAAGCCAATCAAGGACAACAAAATGATAATCTTAATTGCTGTCGCTGACAACGCCAGACCCCGCTCGGTCCAGTTCATATTATCATCAAGCGAACCACCCAAAAACAGATAAACACTTTGATAAAGATCTTTGATGATTTTTTCAAAAAAATCCATGATGGCTTGACTATTCATAGGCTAACTGTGGCGTTTGTGGCATATTAATGTTACAATATCCATTTGTAAGCCAAAAAGTGTGCTGCATCTTGCTTACAATGAATTTTTGCGTTATTGTAGCAAAATTATCGCTAAAAATATGCTTTATTTACTGTGTTTTTTACTTTTTTATGGATCGCAAGCCCAAACCGACCACCCCCTATCTTAGCAAGTGAAGTAATAATAATGAATGGATTGCTGACGCTGATTTTAATATTAACGCCAATGTTTGTCGGATTTGGCTTACCTAGTCGCCCAAGCTGGGTAATCACTGCCGAACGCTTGCTTAATTATTTGGTATTTTTAATTCTCATCGTCATTGGTATTGAGCTTGGCTTGGTAGATAATTTAAGCCAAAAAATTGACGAAATTACTTTATATTTAGGCACTTTGACCGCACTCACTGTTGGTTTTGGCTCAGTTGCACTGTATCTTTTTGACAAACTTATTCCCATTAAGCATCACAGCAAATCCCCTGCCCAAAAGACCAAAATCAGCCTACATGGTAGCTTGATGCAGATCAGCTGTTTGGCACTGGGTTTTATCATGGCAAGGTTTCTACCCCCAATCTTATTACCACCAAATGGTACAACCACCGCACTGCTCATGCTACTTTTATTCCTTGTGGGCGTCAGCTTAAAGGGGTCTGGTGTTACATTAACACAGGCGATGCTAAACAAGCGAGGCTTACAAATTAGTGTCATTTTTACGGCGGCGACACTTTTTGGTGGTGTAGCTTTTGCTCTATTATTTGACGAGGTAAGCATCACAAAAGGTCTAGCACTCGCCTCAGGCTTTGGTTGGTATTCACTCTCTGGTACAGTGATGACCGATGCTTATGGGGCAGTGTGGGGTAGTGTCGCCCTACTAAATGATCTTTTAAGAGAGATCATTGCATTCATCTTTATCCCTTGGATGATGCGTCGTTCATCATCAGCGGCGATTGGGCTTGGTGGCGTTACCAGTCTTGACTTCACCTTGCCAACTTTAACCGCATCAGGCGGTACACAAATCATTCCCACCATCATCAGTTTTGGTTTTATTACCAATATCATCTCACCGATTTTTATGGTGTTTTTTAGCGCATTAGGTTAATGATAAGCCATGACTGATCATCATGGCTTTATTGTTTTTCGGATATACGCCATTACTCACAGAAACATGATTTTAAGTGGTGAGATAAGATTGCCCATATAAATGCCAAGCCAAAATAATCAATCTTTATGAATTAAACCTAACCACCCCCTGCCTTTTTATTAAAAAAATTCATCAACAAGCGAGATTTACCCACCAAATTTACCATCTCAGCACGAATAAATCTCAGTGGCTCTTTTTGTGGCAAACTCCCTGCAAAAGCATAGTTAATCAACGAAAACCCATGCATCATCACTTTATTATATGAACACCGTTCTCGCTCATAACGACGCAATAAATGCTTGCTGTCTTGGTCGGACTGCCTGATAAGCTGTAGCAATGTCGCCACATCCGCCAATCCTAAATTCAACCCCTGTCCTGCCAAAGGATGCACGCCATGAGCAGCATTACCAATCAGTAAAGTATGCGGTGCGGTATAGCTTTTGGCAACCTGAACAGATAAAGCAAAACTGGCAACAGACTCAATGCGATGAATCCGCCCACGCTCATAACCACTAGCAAGAGCTAATTTATGCATCAACTCATCATGGGGTAGTGCCAAATATTCCTTTGCCATTTGAGTGGGTAGTGTCCACACCACCGAATGCCAACGCCCATCATCCTCTGCTGATACATCTGCCAAAGGCAGTAATGCCAGTGTGCCTGATGGTAGCATGGCTTGGCGTGCAGTATGCTCATGTGGCTTATCGGTCTTGATGGCACAGCAGATGGCGGTCTGCTGATAGTCAAGTTTATCCACCCAAATGCCAGATAATCGCCTAACAACAGAACTCCTACCGTCAGCACCCACCAACAGCTTGGTGTCCACTAGGGTGGTGTTACCAGCATCACAAATAAGGCGAAGGCTGATGCCGTCATGGCGAATATCAAAGCCAAAGATTTCATCGACCCGCCTGTCATGTAGCACGGTCAAATATTGTGCCAAATCTGCTTGGCGTGCTCGTTTGTATAGTGCTTCATCGATGACGATGGGTTCAATCATACTACCTAAAATCGGCGGATTGATAGATTCTTTGGCAAAATTTAACTCACCACGCCCATCACTTTGCCACACCTTCATGTCCGTATAATCAGCACGACGCACAAAGTCCATCACACCGATGGATTCAAATAACGCCAAACTTGCCAAATTCAGTGCATACACCCGAGCATCACGATAAGCCAAAGCTGCTTGTCGCTGTTCATCACTCATGGCAGGCTTAGCATCAATCAAGACGACTTGTTTTTTAAGGCTAGCAAGCCCAATAGCAAGCGTCATGCCTACCACACCCCCGCCCACAATAAAAACATCAGTGCAGATTTTATCAACCATTATTTTAACGCTCAAAAAATACCAACTAAAATACCAAAAAGCACATTGGTTTTTATTTAATCATTGACAACAAAAAAGTGCAAGGCGAACTTGCACTTTTTTATATTTCATCGGTTATACACGATAGTACATATCAAATTCAAGTGGATGAACCACTTCATTGATTCGGTGTACTTCTTTCATTTTTAGGTCGATGTAGCTGTCAATCATCTCTTTGCTAAACACACCGCCTTTTAATAAGAACTCATGGTCATCACGCAAAGCGTTGAGTGCCACCTCTAGGTTTTCTGCCACCGTTGGAATTAGAGTTTCTTCTTCTGGTGGTAGGTCGTATAGGTTCTTATCGGCTGCCTCGCCTGGATCCATCTTGTTTTCAATGCCATCAAGACCTGCCATCAAGAGTGCAGCAAAGCACAGGTATGGGTTGGCTGATGGGTCAGGGAAGCGAGCTTCAATACGCACCGCTTTTGGACTGTTGACATGTGGAATACGGATAGAAGCCGAGCGGTTTGATGCCGAATATGCCAGTTTAATCGGTGCTTCATAGTGTGGCACAAGACGCTTATAACTGTTTGTGCTTGGGTTGGTGATGGCATTTAATGCTCGAGCATGCTTGATGATACCACCGATAAAATATAGTGCCATCTTAGATAGTCCTGCATACTCATCACCAGAGAACATATTGACACCATCTTTTGAGATGGACATGTTGACATGCATGCCAGAGCCATTATCACCAACTAGCGGTTTTGGCATAAAGGTTGCAGTTTTGCCAAATTGATTGGCAACATTTTGTACAATATACTTAAACTGCTGTACTTCATCTGCTTTTTTAAGCAAGGTATTAAACGAGATACCAATTTCAAGCTGGCAACTTGCCACCTCGTGATGGTGCACCTCGATACGACCCTCCCCCATCACTTCTTCAATGCGGTCACACATCACAGAACGCATTTCATGATAGTGATCTACAGGAGCAGTAACTGCATAAGCACCCTTGACCGCAGGTCGTTGACCTAAGTTACCCCATTGATAGTCGTTATCAGCACTCCATGCCGCCGCCTCTGCAATAACTTGGCTTCTAGCACCTGACATATCAATATCCCATTTGACTTCATCAAACACAAAAAACTCTGGCTCAGGTCCGATGAACGCAGTATCGCCAATCCCTGTTGATTTTAGATAAATTTCTGCACGGCGTGCAATAGAGCGTGGGTCTTTAGCGTAGCCTTGTAAGGTATCAGGCTCAATAACATCACAAGCAACAACGATGGTTGGCGTACTAAAAAAAGGATCTAAATAGGCTGTGCTAGCATCTGGCAACAAAATCATGTCCGATGCCTCAACACCTTTCCAGCCCGCCACACTTGACGCATCAAACATTTTGCCGTCTTCTAGAACATCTTCATCAATGCTTGAGACAGGGAAAGTTAAGTGTTTTTCTTTACCATGCGTGTCCGTAAAACGAAAATCCACCCACTTTGCACCCGATGATTCAATCAAATCAAACAGCTTATTAGACATAATTTCACTCCAAAATCATAAACATAAGTACACTAAACGGTAAGATATTAAAGCCCTTCTTATCATCTGTCAATCATTTTTGACAATTTGAGCGGTTTCATTAAAACTTATCAAAAAACCGAATTATTAATCAAAGATATTAATAATTCGGTTTTTTAATTAGGTAAGTTCATCTGGGTGGTGTCAGGATTGAGTCCAAAATAAAATACCACTGTTGCAATCAGACTGTTGATGATGATAAACGCCCAGTCAAATGTTTCGTGGTTTAATAAAAAGCGACCAACCAATGCACTAACCGCCAGCATAATGACAAAACAAGCCAGTAGATATTTAATAATCAGTGGGTGTGTTAGAGAGAATCGTTCGTGATTGACTTGGTGGCGTAAAAGGTGCTTGCGATGAATGACAAAACCAATCACATAAACAATCGCCCCAAAAATGATAGAACCAACAATACCCATCAGACACCTTTTTTATTTTATCAACGCTATTTATCTTATAAATTCTTTGATATCAATCTAAGATTGACACACCAACCAACCACAAACATAATCAAAGTAAATCAATCAAATCATCATCGCAAGACACTTGATAAACCGTGTTTGAGCCATGAACAATATACATAATATGGCGACTATCTAACAATGGATTGATATTTTTGATGGATTCTTTGACCTGTGCCAAAACCATCGCACCATCTTTTCGTGCAACAATCTGTTCAATATCATCTTGACTTATATCAAATCCATTTGCTTTAAAATACCGCCAACCTGTCGGTATATTCAGCACTTCAAGTGGTTCGGGTTTATCCCAAACAGATGAGCTACCTTTTGGTTCTTTCATCTGCATGACCAAAACGCCATCATCTTGACTGATTTTTATTTGAGCAGGCTCATCATGACTAACGGTATAACACCCCACCACAGCATCCATCTGCACGCTTACCTGCGTGTCGCTCGGTGCCGTGATTGTACTTATATCTTGCTCGTCCGACTTTTGGCAGGCAACCAAAAAAATCAGCAAACATAGCGTGCCAAAACCAATAGATTTTGGGGTAAATCGTACAATCATAAATCAACCAGTTGGTAATATCTCAATGAGTAATATCATGGGTAAAGCACTCACTTGTAAAAAACCCATCACGTCAAATCAGCTTGGCTATTTTACCGATATTTATGTGATTTTGCTAGCTTAAGTTTTATCTTTTGTCTGAAGTTTTTGTGAATGTTAGGATAGACTTTGATATCAAGACATAAATTTCTTAGCAAGGGTTTAAAAAATCACAAATACCCCCATATTGTTAGCATCTGTGCTATAATATTCAGTATTTTTTTAGGTCAAGCAAATAATAACAAAGCGAGTATTCATGAGCGAACAACATTCTAATTCTCAGCTAGCGACTTTGATTCAGCTAGGCAAGGAACAAGGTTATCTGACTTATGCCGAAGTCAACGACCAACTGCCTGAATCAGTTACAGAAAGCGACCAGATTGAAGACATCATTCAGATGCTAACCGATGTAGGCATTCCTATATACGAAGTTGCCCCAGATGAAGATGACATCATCTTGACCAGCTCAAGTAATGATGACGACATGGCTACCGATGAAGCCGTTGCCGTCTTAGCGAGCGTTGAGACCGAGCCAGGTCGCACAACCGACCCTGTGCGTATGTATATGCGTGAGATGGGTACTGTAGATTTGCTGACTCGTGAAGGTGAGATTGGCATCGCCAAACGCATCGAAGAAGGTACTCGAGAAGTGCAGTACATTATGGCTTACTGGCCAGGTACAGTAAAATTCGTGCTTGATGAATACGCCCAAATCGAGACAGGCGAAAAGAAAATCTCCGATATCGTCTCAGGATTTTTAAATCTTGGTGATGATGAATTTGAACTCAAAGACGACAACGAAATCGACCTAACAGACATCAAAGAAGAAAACAAAGTTAATGCCCTAGAAGACGATGACGAAGAAAACGGAAGTATGGATGCTGCTGGCGGCGATGATGACAGCAACCTTGACCCTGAAGAAGTGCGTACCCGCTTTGAAGAGATTCAAACTCTATTTGCCAAATCACAAAAAGCCCTAGAAAAGCACGGTCGTGGCAGTAAGGAAGCTAAGGCAGCTTATGATGCATTAGCATCTCGTTTTATGCTCATTAAACTAAATAACCGTCTATCTGACCAAGTCATGACGCTCATGCGTGAAGTGTATGAAGATGTTCGTAATAATGAACGCAAAATCATGCGTTTGGTGGTGCGTCGTGGCAAGATGCCGATTGACGAGTTTAAAAAAACCTTTCCAAGCAACGAAACCAATCTTGACTGGCTACGCCTTCGCATTGATGGCAAACCTGCCTTTGCTGAGACATTAGAAAAGGTATTACCTGAAGTCATCGCCCTACAAGAAAACATCCTAGCTCACGAAAATGAACTACAGATGGATGTCAAAAACATGAAGGCGGTGGCTCGCCAAATGGCAATCGGTGAGGCAAAAGCCCGCCGTGCTAAAAAAGACATGGTTGAAGCCAACCTGCGTTTGGTCATCTCCATTGCCAAAAAATACACCAACCGTGGCTTGCAGTTCCTTGATCTTATCCAAGAGGGTAATATCGGTCTTATGAAAGCTGTGGATAAGTTTGAATATCGCCGTGGGTATAAGTTTTCCACCTATGCCACATGGTGGATTCGCCAAGCCATCACTCGCTCTATTGCTGACCAAGCACGCACAATTCGTATTCCAGTACATATGATTGAGACGATTAATAAAATTAACCGTGTTAGTCGTCAGCTGTTGCAAGAAATGGGGCGTGAACCCACACCAGAAGAGTTGGGCGAACGCTTAGATATGGACGAGGCGAAAGTTCGCAAAGTCCTAAAAATCGCCAAAGAGCCTATCTCTATGGAGACTCCGATTGGTGATGATGAGGATAGCCATTTGGGTGATTTCATCGAAGACAACACCATCTCAAGTCCTGTAGATAGTGCCACTGCTGAGGGGTTGCGTGAAGCAACTCGTGAGGTGCTAGACAACCTAACCGAACGAGAGGCAAAGGTACTCAAAATGCGTTTCGGCATTGACATGGCATCTGATCACACCCTAGAAGAGGTTGGCAAACAATTTGATGTTACCCGTGAACGCATTCGCCAAATAGAAGCCAAAGCCCTGCGTAAACTTCGCCACCCTTCTCGCTCTGAGCATCTGCGTTCATTTCTTGAAAATGATTAAAGGGCAAGTCGGACCGCTCAAGTCAGTCAAGGATTGGCTTAACCAATCAGCTTTTGACAATAAAATAGCCACCCTGCGTGGTTATTTTATTTTTCGTTTCTGATGGATTACTTAAAAAACAGTCCTTAGGACAATCCGCCAGACAACTTGAAAAACCACCGCAAGACTCCATCTATTTACCACACCAAATAACATAATAAATAATCAGGTAGCCGCTATGAAACTTACCAACCTAAACCGCAAACCCACCGCAACCAATGCCAAACGCACAGAAATCCAAAACCCAGAGCTTTGGAATTTTCCAATGGATTATCCCATCAGTATCATTGGTCATGAAGGTGAACACGATGCTTTGTTGCATGAAGTTACTTTAATTTTGGCAGAGATTTTTCCTAAATTTGATGCTGCCAGCATTCAAATCAAACCATCTAAAACAGGCAGATTTCACGCTTTAAGAACCAGACTGTACTTAACTTCTGCCGATGAAGTCAATCGATTATATACCGCCCTTGATAAAGCAAAAACCGTAAAGACAGTTGTATAAAACCCATCTTTACCGTTAAGCGTGCTATCACCCATATTTATCAATATCACACAGCTTTTATGTCATGACCACTCCACCACCAAAACCAAGTACCACTACTTTGCGTGTGTTACATACTTCAGATTGGCATCTTGGCAAACGACTTCATCAACAGCAACGCTATGAAGAGTTTGCCGAGTTTTTGGATTGGTTGGTGGACTTCATCAACACTCAAGCAGTTGATGTTTTGATTGTTGCAGGTGATGTTTTTGACACCATGACACCCAGCAACAAAGCCCAAGAACTGTATTATCGCTTTTTGGGCATGGTTGCTAAAAGCAGTTGTCGCCATATCATCATCACCGCAGGCAATCATGACAGCCCAACCTTCTTGGACGCCCCAAAATCCATCTTAACTTTCCTAAATATCCATGTCATCGGCATGGCAAGCAGTCAAGTGGATGATGAGCTACTCATATTAAATAACGATGACATACCAGAAGCCATCATACTGGCCGTACCTTATTTGCGTGATAAAGATGTTCGTGATAGTGGGATATTTGATGATATAAAAAATAAAGAATATGATACCATAAGCGGAATCGCCAACCACTACAAGAAACTCGCCACCCATGCCAAAGAGCAACAAGCACGCATTCTAACCGAGCATCACAAAAAAGTCCCCATCATTGCCACGGGTCATCTATTCATTGCAGGGTCGCACACATCATCTCATGATGACGGCATGCGAGAGCTGTATGTCGGCACGCTTGGGCAAGTCTCTGCCAGTATTTTTGATGAAGCGATTGATTATGTTGCCTTAGGTCATATCCACGCACCACAAAAAGTTGCAGGCTGTGAACACATTCGCTACTGCGGTTCACCGATTGCCATGGGTTTTGGAGAAGTAGGAAAATCCAAACAAGTACTCATTATTGATTTTACTGATGAACAACCACCAAAAATTCACACCCTGCCCATTCCTGTATTCCAAAGACTGGCTCGCATCACGGGTGATTGGGATGATATCATCAATGAACTTACCCAGCTTTATGACGAACCTAACAGCATCTGGGTGGAAGTTATCTATACAGGATCTGCACTACGCCCCACCCTTACCCAAGACATACGAGAACTATTAAAAGATACCAATATTTTAGCATTAAGCATACAAAATCAGGCTTTGTATAAAAAGACCCTTGCCGTACAGCCGACAGCTCTGAATATAAAATCACTCAGTGAGATGGATATTTTTACACAATTGCTCGACAAAAAAGGCATTGATGAAGGCGAACAAACACAACTTAAAACCGCTTATCAAATTCTTTTGAGTGCTGTACACGACAGCGACCAACACGCAGAATGATTCATGAAAATTTTAAGTCTAAAATTTACCAACCTAAATTCCCTTAAAGGCAGCTGGCACATTGATTTTAGTAGTGATGCTTTCATGCGTAACGGCTTATTTGCCATCATCGGTCAGACAGGTGCAGGCAAAACCACCATTTTAGATGCCATCTGTCTTGCCATCTATGGGCAAACGCCACGCATCAAACAAATCAGTGCCAGTCAAAATGAGCTGATGAGCCTAGGAACAGGCGAATGTGCAGCACAAGTAGATATTGACATGGCGGGAAAATTGTATCGCTTTGCGTGGCAGCAACGGCGAGCAGGCAACAAAGCAGATGGCAAACTTCAAGCCATTCGCCGAGAAATCAGCCGTATTAAGCACGCCCAAGACAACCAAGGCGAACTCATTGAAACCAAGTCAAGCCTTTGTGATAAAAAAGCTGTAGAAATCATGCACATGACTTTTGAGCAATTCACTCGGTCGGTGATGCTTGCACAGGGCAATTTTGCTGCTTTTTTAAAGGCGGATGCTGGCGAAAAAGGTGAGATTTTAGAGCAAATCACCGGTACAGAAATCTATGCCAAAATCAGCATGCAAGCCCACTTGACCGAAAAACAAAAACTTCAGGAACTGACTGTATTACAAGACAGACTTGACGATGATCAAGTCATGAGTGATGATGATTTTTTTGCCCTAAAGGCAAGCATTCATGCCGATGAACAAGCACTAAAAACCCATCAAGACCAGCTTATCAACATTGACAAACACATCAAAACCCAAGAAAATAAACTTGCCTGCGAACAAAAAATCGCCAATCTGACCACATCTTTGGCAAAGTACGAACACGAAAAAAACAACTTTGCTCCACAACTTGATAAATTGCACCTTGCCAATAAAGCACTAAAACTGTACGGTACATACACACATTACCAAAATCTAAACGAACAAAAAACCGAGCTGACCAATGAACAGCACGAGCTTCGCCAAAAACAAATAGGCATGCAGACCCTACTTGAGCAGGCAAACACCAAACAAAAACTTGCCAATCAAGCACTAAAGGATGCCAAAGAAGCTCAAAAAACCACCACCCCCTTACTCCAAGAAGTACAGGGGCTTGATACACAGATTACTCAGCTAAGTCAGCAACAAATCGAGCTTGGTACACAGCACAGCCAAAAACAGCATGAACTTAACCAAGCCAAACAGCGACTAAGCGAACTCACCAATGAACAGACCGCCCTTAAAGCTGATTTTTTTAGCTTGCAGGAGAGTATTCAAAACATGAGTGACGATGATAGTCAAGACTTAGGTGTATTGACTGCCCTAACACAAGAGTTTGACCGTCAACAGGTCAGATGGCAACAGCTATCACAACACACCCAAAAAAACAAAACCAAACTTGATGCACTTGAAGCAGACATTAAGCAAAAACGAAATGCATATCGATATGCCAACTCTCAACTAAAAAACCATCAACAAACTTACAGCCAACTACAGCAAGATCTTAATAACATCAGTACTGATGCGACCGACAACCTACATTCTTACGGCTTGTCATTGCAACAAAGCATTCACATGCACACCTTGCTGTATCATATATGCACCGAATTACACACACTATATCAAGAACAATCAGCACGCCATCTGCTCATCAATGAACACCAAAACACCATCAAAGCGGACAACGAGCGATCATCACAGCTAACACAAACGATAAATACACTACAGCAGCAATTAGCAGAAGCAGAAAATACACTTATTGCTTTAGAAAATAATAAATCCCTTCAACAAGAAGTTCAAATTTTACAAGAACGCCTTGCCAAATTAGCCACAGGCGAGCCCTGTCCGTTATGTGGCTCATGTGAGCATCCTTACAAGGATAATAGCGGTCATACCAAAACCCAAGTGGACACTAACATTGATGAGACTATCACACACACTCGTGAGCACCTAAAAACAACAAACAGTGCTTTGCAAAAGCACACTCAGGACAACCTTATCCTACAAAACAACATTAACAACACCGCAAATCAGTTAGCAACGCTATCTGCCCAGAGTCATGCTCACGACAAAAAAATCAACGATCTTATCACAAAAATCAACACACTTACCCAAGAAAACAAACTACCAACACCAACCATCACACCAGATGAACTATCCAATCATCAAATACAAATCAAAAAATCTCTTGACCAATTGCACCAAAAACAGCAACAATATCAAGCACTAGAACCACAAATCACCCAAATCACCACCCTTCTCAATCAGGCAAATGAGACCTGTCAAGCAATCAAACAAGACGGCGAGCTAATTAGCAACCAAATCACTTTGGCCAAGCAAAGTTTCGCCAACAGCCAGCAGGAGCTTGATGAGCTGACCGATGACATCAGCCAAACTTTGGGGCAAATTAATCATCTTTGCCATAAGCTAGGGAAAAACACCCCCATCATCACACACACTAACCCTAAAAATTGGACGGCAATTCACCACAATATCTTGCAAACCATTCATCTAATCAAACAAGATTTTGAACATCATCAACACGCCAAAACCAAATATCAAGAGTTAGAACGAAAACTTGATGGGCTTGACATACACCTTAGCAATCAAGAACAACAAATACAGACTCTAAGCGATGATGAATGTGCAATATCCAAGCAACTACAAACCATCACCGAGCAGCTTAGTAGCTTACAGCAAAGGCGATGGGCACTTTTTGATGATAAGGATGTTGAGAATGAGACACGCCAGCTGATGGAGCGTATCGAGCAGGCGAGCGAACAACTCAACCAAGCAACACTAGCACAACATCAGCATCAGCATACACTAGCAGCCGTCAAGCAAAGACAGCAGGAAGTCAATGAGCGATTGAATCATCTTAATTGCAAGTTTGACGGCATTACCAATGAATTTCATCAGGCATTGATTACACATGGCTTTAATGATGTGGCACATTTTTTAGCATCTTATCTTGAAGAAGCAGATAGATTGTCTTTACAGAACCAGTCAGATGCCATTGATTACGCCATCAAAAAAACTTGTGAGACCCTTGAGCAAGAACAACAGCTATTAAAACATCTGACAGACACCACCTGTCAGCAAGTCTCTTTATCCGAGTTACAAGCCCAAAAACAAAAAATTGTACAGCAAGAGCGAGTCCTGCTACAAAACTTAGGAAAAAATCAGCAGATTTTACTTGATGCGACACTTGATCGTGAAAAACACAGCCAGTTAACCCAAGAAATCCATCAAAAGAAACAAGATATTACCATTTGGCGTAAATTAAATGAGCTTATCGGTTCAGCCGATGGCAAAAAATACCGTAATTTTGTGCAAAGTCTTACCTTGCAACTCATGCTACATCATGCCAATGCGATACTACAACGCATGAGTGAACGATATATTCTTCAGCACAATACGCATGATAAGAAAAACTTACTTGAAATCAATATCATCGACACCCATCAAGGTAGCGAAGAACGCAGCACCAAAAACTTATCTGGCGGTGAGAGTTTTATCATTAGCCTTGCATTAGCACTTGGATTGTCCACCATGAGTAGTGAAAATATCAGCATCAATTCGTTATTCTTAGACGAAGGATTTGGCACACTGGATGAAGAGCTACTCGATGTCGCTCTATCAACACTGTCCGCACTACAAGATGAAGGCAAGATGATCGGTATCATTTCACATGTTACGACACTAAAAGAGCGAATCAGCACACAGATCGTAGTACAAAAAACCGCCAATGGCACAAGTCGCCTATTAGGTTTGGGCGTTCATCAATTAGCATCCTAAATTTGATAAAAAAATTAGTAAAATTTACAAAAAACACTTGACGAATCTTAAAATTCCTATATAATACGCAACATGTTTCATAACAGCCACTTATGCCAGTGTGGTGAAATTGGTAGACACGACGGATTCAAAATCCGTTGCCCTTAAAAGCGTGTCGGTTCGAGTCCGACCACTGGTACCAATTCAGCGTTCATAAAAGCTCGCTAAAATAAAACAACCCTTGAAAACATGAGCTTTCAAGGGTTGTTTTTTTGTATCATTTCACTGCGTAAAAATCACTTATATTACCTTAACGCCACTCCATCTCACATATTACCAATCCTATTTATCACAAAGAATATACTTGGTTTATTTTAATTGGTTCTACAATGGTGCGTTTTGTCATAAAAAAACACCCCAAGGGTTAAAAACCGAGCATCTAACTTTTGGGGTGCAGGTCATATTGTGATGGGGTTTTTATCAGAATGAACTATCAAATGTTCGCCTAGATGGATTTAACATTAAGCTGAAAAATCTGCCAAACTTTTTGGCTAAAATACCGGGTAACTGGATGGTTTTCATGATTTTTACCCAATAAAAAACCGCTCATCAGACGATAAGCAGTTGAGTTGAAACAAAAAAGCCAAGATTTATCTTGGCTTTTTTGTAGGATATCCTATAATATGTTTTATCAAGACAAGGTGTTGCAACACCGAGTCTTGATAGGTTACCGCCACCGACCTAAGTCAAGTGGTGGCTATCCTAGGAGATGAACGATGAAAATGTTCAAAATCGCAATCGTTTTAATCTTAGTATTATTCAGCACATCTGATTGGTAATACTAAGTCCAGCCAAAAGGCTTGAGCTGGGTGGTGCAAGCACCCGGTTTCTCCTAAAACTTGTGATTATCTTAGCAATAATTTAAAGGGTTGTCAAATGCCAAAAACTATATCAAACCCAAAGACACGCCACCAAATCAACGAAGACAGCATGGCACACCGTGGCATTGTCAATAAAGCCTTTAAACTGCATGAAGATACGGTGGCTCTGGTCAAGGATTTGTCTAAACAAACAGGCAAATCACAAGCCCAAATCGTAACTGAAGCATTGCAGATGTATGCCAATCAAAACATCGTAGATGCCTAACCACCAAAGCCATCTGTCTTTGTCAGCTGTCGCCATAAATCTCACAAGTGCTTAGTCTGCCGTGTGGACAAGGTTTTATTAAGAAATTTTCTGTCGGCTTTGATGGCATATCTGCCACTCCCACCTATTACGACTTATTCTTTAAGACTTATGATATTTTGGGTTGTGGTTGGTTGATTTTCTTGTTTACCGCTCATCATTTGATGTGCCATCTTAATTGCTTGAACCAAACTACTGCTACTTGCTCTGCCAGTTCCCGCCAAGTCCAAAGCAGTACCATGATCTACCGAAGTGCGTACATAAGGCAATCCTAGCGTGATATTAAC
This sequence comes from Moraxella sp. E33BD, assembly GCF_041807865.1. NCBI lineage: Bacteria > Pseudomonadati > Pseudomonadota > Gammaproteobacteria > Moraxellales > Moraxellaceae > Moraxella > Moraxella sp. E33BD. Next base: position 214,436 of record NZ_JBGTZD010000001.1, read on the forward strand.
CGTATCTCCAAAACCATGTGATTTTAAAGGAGCCAACCCTTGATCATGATACATGGCGATGATGGCATCTGCCTGAGACAGATATTTGTCAGTAAATAGCGTATCAGCAGGCATGGCAAGACTGATGTCCACACCCTTATCACGAAATGCTTGCAAAACTGGATTGATGATACAAATCTCTTCATCACCAAGATGACCGCCCTCGCCTGCATGGGGATTAAGACCACACACTAGAATTTTTGGGTGCTTTATACCAAATTGTTCACGCATTGCCCACTCGGTAATGGCGACCGTCTGTTGCACCTCGATGGTCGTGATGGCATCAGCAACCATTCTCAAAGGAATGTGGGTGGTAACAAGTGCCACACGCATTTTGGCATTAGCTAGCATCATCACTACCTTATCACAACCTGCTTTTTGCATAAAATACTCAGTATGCCCACAAAACATCTGCCCATCATCTAGATGAATACCGGCATCTATCATAACCGACTTTTGAATAGGTGCAGTAACAATCGCCCCAACCACGCCGGCAGATGCCAAATTATGTGCCAATCTAAGCTGTCTTTCAACCATGTAGGCGTTTTGCACATTTAACTTTCCAGAGATGACAGCATCATTGCAAGGCGTATGAATAACATATACACAATCAGCTAGGAATTGGTTGGTATCAAAAACTTCCTGCTCATCAATCACCCTAAATATCGGCATTTCATCAATCAAACCAACCACTTTTAGTTCAGACATTCTTTGAAAAAAAGCGGTCACGTCTGCCGTGATAACAATCGGCATAGATAGCTCATCACGATGGTGGCACAAGACATCGATGACAATATCCATGCCAATACCTGCAGGCTCGCCTGTGGTAATAAGTAGGGGTTTGCTTGCTGTAGGCATGGCGTCATTCATGATGATTTTCTCTTATCCAATCTTAGGTTTTGGTGAATAAATTTCGTACTTAATTTAGTATTTATTATATCGCTTTTGTGCTAAAATTTGTGTCTAAATTTTAGCAATCATATTAAAAAAAGAACACTTATTCATGACAACCAGCACCAAAAAAACCAATAAAGAAACTCATGATAGTAGCGATGACTTATTAAGCCTTCAACCGCCTCATAGTATTGAGATTGAGCGAGCTTTGCTTGCTTCACTCATGAGTATTGATGAATCCTTTGAAAAGATTGATAGCATCATTACCGATGATGATTTTTATGGCGAACGGCATAAGCATATTTTTCGGGCAATCACACATCTATCAAGGGTAAATCAGCCTTATGATAGCCTGATGGTTTATGACTATCTCAACGCCCAAAATCTTTTAAATGCTGCAGGCGGTGAAGACTATCTCATGCAGATTAACCAAAGTAGAGGAACGCTATTTAATCTGGTGCCGTATGCCGAACGAGTGCGTGAGTTTTCGGTGTATCGTCAGCTCATTAAATCCGCCAACAATATGCTAAATCTCGCCTACCACCCAAAAAAACAAACAGTAAGCGATATCCTAGATACGGTCGAAGCGGATATTTTTCGCATCAACGAAAACTACACCAGCGGTGTGGGCAAGCAGGGAGTACAAAACATTACCGACATTCTAATGAATGTTACCAATCAGCTGGCTGAACTAAAGGCAAGAGATGGCTCAATGATTGGTCTTGCCACGCCATTTGAAGAGCTAAACAACAAAACACAAGGGCTACAAAAAGGCGATATGATTGTTGTGGCAGCTCGCCCATCAATGGGTAAGACGACTTTTGCGATGAATTTGGCAGAATCAGTACTCATGCAGGGATTGCCTGTGGTGGTATTTTCTATGGAGATGCCTGCTGAATCCATCGTTACTCGTATGTTGTCATCACTGGGGCAAATCAACCAAACCAATCTGCGTTCTGGTAACATGAGTGAACACGAATGGGCGGCATTATCCACCGCCATTACCATGATTCAAGATAAGCACCTATATGTAGATGCTCGCAACAATCTACCGCCAACTGAGATTCGCTCCACCTGCCGCCGTATCGCCAAAAACCACGAAAGCGGTCTGGGCATGGTCATCATTGACTACTTGCAACTTATGAAAATCCCTGGCATGGAGAATAACCGTGTTGGTGAAATTGGTGAAATCAGTCGTAGCATCAAAGCACTGGCTCGTGAAATGAACTGCCCTGTCGTTGCTTTATCACAGCTGAACCGAAGTCTTGAACAGCGACCCAACAAACGCCCTGTCATGTCCGATTTGCGTGAATCTGGTGCCATTGAGCAAGATGCCGACCTGATCATGTTCATCTACCGTGATGAGGTGTATAATAAAGACAAGGCGGATAATAAAGGTTTTGCAGAGATTATTATTGGTAAACAGCGTAATGGACCGATTGGCACTGTGCCATTACGCTTTGAAGGGCAATTCACTCGCTTTACCAACTTTATCGAAGGCTATGGTATGCCTGAAGATTATGAAGAAGAGATGTGATTTATCATCAACCACCCAATAACATTCAATCAACATACCCATAGGCGACACTCAGCAATGCGAAACACCACCTTGACCATCAACCAAAATGCTTTAGCACACAATCTATCCACCATCAAAAACAGCCTAAATGCCAACCACCCCGCCAAAGTTATGGCAATGGTCAAGGCAAATGCCTATGGGCATGGCATTGCTTACGCTCTGGCAGGATTAAAAGATGCCGATGCCTTTGGCGTGGCGTGCATGAGTGAAGCCCTAGAGGTTAAAAAAGTCTATGATATTTTAGGTATCAGACGACCAATTATTCTCATTGAAGGCGTATTTGACGAAAACGAATGGCTAATCGCTTTAGAGCAAGGCTTTGGCTGTGTTATTCATAGTCAAGCACAGCTTGATTTTGCCATCAAATATCCCGCCTGCAACAACAGCTTTACTCGCACCATTTGGTTAAAATACAATACCGGCATGAACCGCTTAGGCTTTGATAAAGATGAGACAATAAAAGCTGCCAACACCCTATACAATATGGGCTATAAGCTCATATTGACCAGTCATTTTGCCTGTGCTGACGAAACAGATAGCCCCATCACCGCCAAACAAATTGCTCGTTTTAATGTGCTACTTGAGCAACTGCGAAGCAGTGTTGGTAGCGATATTCAAGCATCATTATGTAATTCAGCCGGAATTTTAAATCATCCTAACGAGCATCATGACTGGGTGCGTACAGGCATTGCCTTATATGGTGCTAGCCCCTTTAGCCATATTACACACCGCACGCTTGGACTTAAACCTGCGATGATATTTAGTTCGCACATCATGGCGGTGCAGTCTGTAGATACAGGTGAATCGGTAAGCTATGGGGCTTTATGGCAAGCAAACAAACCAAGCCGTATTGGTATCGTCAGCTGTGGCTACGGCGATGGCTACCCCAGAGTCATCAAGAATGCATCTGTTGGTGTTAGTATCGATGGTAAAATCACACTTGCACCGATAGTTGGGCGTATAACGATGGATATCATGATGATAGATATCACCGAAATAGCCTGCGATGTCGGCACGCCTGTCATTTTGTGGGGAGGTGATGACGCCCCAAGTATTGACGAGGTCGCTGCCAATGCAGGGACAATTGGCTATGAGATAATGTGTCGCACCACCACAAGACCGATACGCAAAGTTGTCATTTAATCCCCATATGGGATACCAATCACTTGGTTCAAGTTGTAAAAACCACTAGCCATTTAAAATAAGCTTTGATATACTCAAATTTTTTCCTAATAAAGCAAAGGAATATTCATGAGTGTTCGTCATTTTCTTACTCTACTTGACCTATCCAAACAAGAGCTTCGCACAGTCATCAATCGTGCCAGCGAACTTCGCAAAATGCAACATGCAGGCGAGGTTTATCACCCTTTTGTTGGGCGTACACTTGCCATGATTTTTGAGAAATCTAGCACTCGCACTCGTGTATCTTTTGAGACAGGCATGGGGCAATTTGGTGGTCAGGCTCTATTTTTATCACCTAATGATACTCAGCTGGGGCGTGGTGAACCCATTGAAGATTCTGCTCGTGTGATTAGCTCCATGACCGACATTGTCATGATTCGCACCTTTGCCCATGAGCGTGTACAGACCTTTGCCAAGCATTCATCTGTGCCTGTCATCAACGCCTTGACCGATGATTACCACCCCTGCCAACTGCTTGCTGATATGCAGACTTTTTTTGAACATAAAGGCGATATCAAAGGCAAAACCGTAACATGGGTCGGCGATGGCAACAATATGTGCAATTCATACATTCTAGCCGCCGAGCAGTTTGACTTTTATCTAAATATTGCCACGCCAAAGGGCTATGAACCAAATAGCGAACTTACCACCAAATACAGCCATCGCTTAACCTTAACCAACAGCGTTGCTGATGCTGTCAAAGGCTCACACCTTGTGGTTACAGATGTGTGGGCAAGTATGGGACAAGAGGCTGAACAAAAAAAGCGTGAACAAGACTTTGCAGGATTTCAAATCACCCCTAAGTTGCTAGATACTGCTGATAAGGAGGTATTATTCATGCACTGCCTACCCGCTCATCGTGGCGAAGAGATCAGTCATGACCTATTAGATGATGCTCGTTCGGTGGTATGGGACGAAGCTAAAAACCGCCTACACGCCCAAAAAGCACTCATGGAATTTTTATTAAAAGACAAAATTAAGCTTGATTAACCCCAAAAAAGACGCATCACCACCATGATGCGTTTTTTGGATGACGGCATTAACAGCCTTACCAATCTACAAAACAATACCCATACAATTTTTATAACATTAGCCAATATTCACCAAAAGCAAACAACCCAACACGATGATTTTTATTATATTTAAGCTAGCTTTTCATTATTTACCAATCTACTATCTGCCAATCTATTATTCATCAATTCATCGTCATTCATTCAGACTTATCAAAAATGAACTCCAAAGGAGCAACTCATGACCACTTTGTCCACAATCACTCGTCTTAGCATCGCATTAAGTTTGGGGATAATGGGTAGTCTTGCAACATTTAGCCATGCCCATGATAACCAAGCCTATAACCGCATCAGCTTTCAGGTGGAAGCACAAGAAGAGGTTGCTAATGACGAAATTCAAGCAAGGCTAGCCAAAACCGCCCAAGCCAAAACCACCAAAGAAATCGCCAAAATCTTAAACAAAACCATGAACGATGCCCTAGCCATCGCCAAAAAATACCCCAATGTCAGCATAAAAACAGAAAGTCAAAGCACCTATCCAAATTATGATAAAAACAACACCATCACAGGCTTTACTGGCAATGTATCAATACAATTAAAAAGCCAAAACTTTGAGGAAGTCGGTCAGCTCATCAGTGATTTGCAGTCCATCATGATGGTTAATGATGTATCTTTTAGTGTCTCAAAGAATACACAAAATAACATCAAAAAACGTCTCACCCTAAATGCCACCAAGAACTTTTTGGAGCAAGCACAAGCCATCAGCCTTGCCTTTGGAGCAACTGATTACAAAATCGTTTCAGTGCAGTTAGATGGGGCAAATCATCGTCATGTATACCCGATGGCTGCAATGTCAATGGCAAAAAACACCAACGATGGCATCAAAGCTAATTTTGAAAGTGGCACCACCACGCTTATCTATCAAGCAAGCGGTACGATTGAACTGGTAAATCAATCATTAGCCAAGTAAGCTGCCAAATACAACAGTCAACGGTGCGTAACCACTCGTAATTTGACTTTTAAGACTCATTATTTTATGTTATGATGAGTGTGTTTTACTTTTGAAATAAATATTTTAATTTAAAATTTTAAATCGGACATACCAATGGCTAACAAAAAACCATTATTTATTAGCACTTTATTGTCTCTTTATCTAGGTCTTGCAAGCACTGCTTATGCCAATGAAACCAGTGCAGAAGATGATATTGTTACAGGTGAAGCGGTAGAATTTGCTGATACTGACACCAGTGCCATCAAAAGCATTGAGCAAGATGGCAAACGAATAACAACAGTCAATTTATCAGACTACGCCAAGACGGTCAATCAGTCCACTTGGTCGCCTAACATGAAAGTCAATACCGCCATGACGGTAAAGCTACAAGTGCTACTTGACTGGAATCACGCATCGCCTGGTCCGATTGATGGCGGTTGGGGCATGAACAGCAAAAAAGCCTTGATTAATTTCCAAAAAATCAAAGACCTAAAACCAACAGGAAAGATGGACGAGGCAACTTGGGCGGCATTGATTGAAGATATTGACCCAAATCAACCTGTACTTGTCTCATACACCATCACCACCGATGATGTCAAAGGCTCATATAAAGCACTACCAGGCAGTGCCGAATCACGCTCCAAATTAAAGGCCTTGAACTACGAAAATATTCAAGAGATGTTGGGCGAACGCTTCCATATGTCTGTTAATTATCTTGAAAAACTCAACCCAAATAAAAACTTCGTTGAAGGCGAGACCATCACCGTTATCAACACAGGAAAACCTTTCTCTGGTCGCATCACTCGTGTAATAGCCGATCGGACAGACAAAATCCTATATGCCTATGATGGCGATAAACTGGTGGCAACCTACCCAACTACCGTTGGTGGTGTCGCTACTTCCACGCCAGGGGGTAAATACAAAGTAGTCAATAAAGTTAAAATGCCACACTACAAAGCCACTGTCAATCGTGAAAGCGAGACCAACAAAAAAACTTTCATTTTACCGCCAGGACCAAACAGTCCTGTTGGTGTGGTATGGCTTGGTCTGAACAAACCAAGCTACGGCATTCATGGCTCACCGGTGCCTGAGGGTATCAGTCGCCAATCATCTTTAGGCTGTGTGCGTCTGACCAACTGGGATGTACTTGAACTATATGCCAATATTCAAAACGGTGCATCGGTTGAGATTCGCTAATCTGGTAGCCACCCATCAAGAAAATCAGACCCATAATTTAATTAGCCAAAAGTCCACTACTTTTGGCTAATTTATTGGTTTTTCCAATGTCAAACAACGCCCTTTTACATTTATGCACATTATTTAAACATTACTCATGACTTTTATTGATGACATTCTTATGATAATGATATAATAATGCACATATAAGTGATATCAATCACCATCTCAAATCATTGTATAATAAAATCTACCCTTTCATACCATTTTATAAGGACAAAGCATGTTCCAATTCACCCACTCTCAAAGTCATTTGCGTGATGCCATTACCAATGCCTATCGACTTGATGAACAAGTAGCTGTACAAAATCTAGCTTCAACATTGCAGTTATCCCAAAGTCAAAAAACCGAAATCAGCGAACTATCTCATCGCCTCATCACTCAAGTGCGTGCTGACCGCAGTAAATCGTCAGGTGTGGATGCACTCATGCACGAATTTTCTTTGTCAAGCGAAGAAGGTATTGCTTTAATGTGCCTTGCCGAAGCCCTACTTCGCATCCCCGACAACGCCACTCGTGATAAGCTCATTCGTGATAAGTTGGCTGATGGCGACTGGAAGAGCCATGTTGGTAATAGCCCTTCTATGTTTGTTAATGCTGCTGCTTGGGGCTTGGTATTAACAGGCAAATTAACCACCGATGTTAACGAAAAATCACTAGGCTCTGCCCTAACTCGTGTTATCCAAAAAGGTGGCGAACCATTCATTCGTGGCGGCGTCAACTACGCCATGAAAATGCTTGGCAAACAGTTTGTTACAGGTCAAACCATTGATGAAGCCCTAAGAAACGGCAAAGAGCGTGAAAAACTAGGCTATCGCTTCAGCTTTGATATGCTAGGAGAAGCTGCGATGACTGCTGCTGATGCAGACCGTTATTATAATGACTATGTTACCGCCATTCATGCCATTGGTAAAGACGCCAAAGGTCGTGGTATCTATGATGGCAATGGCATCTCTGTGAAGCTCTCTGCCATTCACCCCCGCTATTTTCGTGCCCAACATGAACGAGTGATGACTGAGCTGTTGCCACGCTTAAAAGCACTATTCATGCTTGCTAAAGAATACAACATCGGTCTAAACATTGATGCAGAAGAAGCCAATCGTTTGGAACTATCACTTGATTTGATGGAAAAGTTGGTATCAGACCCTGATTTGGCAGGCTTTAACGGCATTGGTTTTGTGGTACAGGCTTATCAAAAACGCTGTCCTTATGTGATTGATTATCTGATTGATCTTGCTCGTCGCAACAACCAGCGTCTCATGATTCGTCTAGTAAAAGGTGCGTATTGGGATAGCGAAATCAAATGGGCTCAAGTTGATGGTCTGGACGGTTACCCTGTCTATACACGCAAAGTTCATACCGATATCTCATATCTAGCTTGTGCCCAAAAACTACTGAATGCACAAGATGCCATTTTCCCACAATTTGCTACGCACAACGCCCAAAGCCTTGCCACCATCTATAAGATGGGCGAAGGAAAAGATTTTGAATTCCAATGCCTACATGGCATGGGCGAGACTCTCTATGACCAAGTTGTCGGTGAACAAAATTTAGGTCGCCGTGTACGCATCTATGCTCCTGTTGGCACACATAAAACCCTGCTTGCTTATCTGGTGCGTCGCTTGCTTGAAAATGGTGCAAACTCGTCATTTGTCAACCGCATTGTTGATGAAAAAGTTAGCATTGATGAACTAACCATCTCGCCTTTAGATGAGATTGATGTCAATCATATCACCAGTAACCCATTAACACCAAAACCACGCCACATCTATGGCAACCGCCTAAATTCGTACGGCATCGACCTAAGCAATGAGCATATGCTTGCCCAATTAGAAGCCGATATGAATGAGGCACTAGGTATTGATTTTAACATTCAATCCATCGTTAGCGTTAATGTAGAACACCAAGCTCCGCATCAGGTAATCAACCCTGCCAATCATGCTGACATTGTTGGACATGTATCGTTTTTAGAATCCGCTTCTGTGCCAGAGGTCATCTCTGCTGCTATTGATGCCCAAAATAGCTGGCAATCAACCCCACCAACAGTGCGTGCAAATATCTTGCGTCGCTTTGCTGATATGTTAGAGTCGCCAAAATACATGGCACTGCTGATGATGGTTGCCGTGCGTGAAGCAGGCAAAACCTTGCTAAATGCCATTGCTGAGGTGCGTGAAGCGGTTGATTTTTGTCGTTATTATGCCGATGAAGCCGAACGCCTAAACCTAAATAGTCCTGTTGGCACAATGGTGGCAATCAGCCCTTGGAATTTTCCGCTTGCCATCTTTGTTGGTGAGGTGGTGTCAGCCCTAGCGGCAGGCAATACGGTTGTTGCTAAGCCTGCCGAACAGACCTCCCTTATCGCCCATCTGGCAGTAACTTGGTTACACGAAGCAGGCGTACCACAAGATGCCTTGCAATTGGTCTTGGGTGCAGGCGACATAGGGGCAGCATTGACCACAGACAGTCGCATTGATGGCGTGATTTTCACAGGCTCCACCGATGTTGCCAAACGCATTAACCACACCTTAGCACAGCGAGATGACAACCCCACTCTCATCGCTGAGACAGGTGGCATGAATGCCATGATTGTTGATAGTACCGCCCTACCTGAGCAAGTATGCACCGATGTATTGGCATCTGCATTTGACTCAGCGGGTCAGCGTTGTTCAGCACTTCGCATCTTGTGCATCCAAGAAGATGTAGCCGACCATATGATTGAGATGATTAAGGGGGCAATGGATGAACTGATAGTGAACAATCCTGCCTATCTATCTACCGATGTAGGCCCTGTGATTGATGCTGAAGCACAAGAAAACCTACTCAACCACATCAATACCTTAAAACAAATCGCTCCATTTCATGAAGTGAAAATCCGCTCAACAGATGTGGGTACTTTTGTTACCCCTATCATGTTTGAACTACAAAATTTATCACAACTTAAAAAGGAAGTTTTTGGACCTGTACTACATGTGGTTCGCTTTGCTGCTCATGAGTTAGACGACTTGATTGACAGCATCAACAAAAAAGGCTTTGCCTTAACACATGGTATCCATAGCCGTATTGATAGCACCATTGAGAGTATCGCCGACCGTATCGAAGCAGGCAATGTATATATCAACCGCAACATCGTTGGTGCAGTTGTGGGCGTACAACCCTTCGGTGGTCATGGGATGAGTGGCACAGGGCCAAAAGCAGGTGGTCCATTCTACCTACAGCGTCTAAGCTGTCTTAGTACTTGGTCTGTCCCAGCGGTTGATTTTCCTGCAACGGTCAATGAAATCGCCATCAATCAAATAATAACAGCCGCCAAAACATCAGGCTTAATCACCGATGCCACACAGCTAGAAACAGCGGCAAATATTGCACGCACTTCGGCACTAAACGGTGCATACATTAACCTACCAGGACCAACAGGTGAATGCAACACCCTATCGTGGCGTGCACCACATGCTGTTACGCTCTACGGTGGCAATGCCATTGATGCGGTTAAAACTTTGATGGTTTTAGCAACCAACAATATACACACCCACATTACGCCAGAACATGAACTCTCTACTCATGCAGAACATTTTGGCAGCCTGCTTAGCATCATAGAATCCGCTGGTGCTGATACCAATGATATCATCATCGCTCTCACAGAAATGCCAAGCGATGAACGGGTAAGATTGGCAACGCTAGATGGTGCAATTCGCCGTGTGATTGATGCCAAAGACGGTCTTGATGTAGCACGCCTGTATCATGAAATCAGCCAAAGCTACAACACCACCGCAGCAGGCGGTAACGCCAGCTTAATGGCAAGTGCCTAACCTAACAGCCTAAATAATACGCATCCCAGTGGTGCGTATTATTTTATAAAACCAATCAAAATTAATATAATATTTTAAAATTTAAAATAAAAAAAATTTTTAACCTATTGACAAATCTGCACCCCTTATCAGATTTAGCATACAGAACCATCATAAATTTTTCCTCCAAGTCATTCATAAAATCAAAAAAAAAACAAGCTAGCATTTTTATTTTTTTTAGGATATATTGTGCCACATTAAAAGATATACGCCTAGATGTAGTGATGACAGCTTAACCCCCTCATCAACAAAACCGCCATTTTTATGCCTTTAACTGCTTGAAAAGCAATACTTTTTAACAGCATGGTCATGATGGCATTAAATCTTTGATTGCAGTTTTTTTCCGCAACTTTTAATAAAATATGGAACATGCCCATGGTACACATCGATAAAATTAAAGTTACGAAACGAGATGGACGATTAGAGCCCATTGATTTAGAAAAAATCCACAAAGTCATCACTTGGGCAGCCGAAGGTCTAAGCAATGTTTCGGTTTCACAAGTTGAACTAAAATCTCATATCCAGTTCTATGATGGCATTCGTACCAAAGATATTCACGAAACCATCATCAAAGCAGCGGCCGACCTAATCTCAGCAGAAACGCCTAATTATCAGTATCTAGCAGCACGCTTAGCCACTTTTCATCTGCGTAAGATTGCCTATGGTCAGTACCAGCCACCACACCTATACGACCATGTTGTCAAACTAACCAATAGCGGTAAATACGATAAGCACATTTTGGCAGACTACTCCAAAGATGAATTTGACAAACTTGGTAGCTACATTGACCATGACCGAGACATGAACCTTGCTTATGCGGCAGTTGAGCAAATGATGGGTAAATATCTGGTACAAGACCGAGTTACCAAGCAAGTCTATGAAAGCCCACAATTCCTATATATGCTCGTAGGTATGTGCTTGTTTGCAGGTTATGATAAGAGCGAGCGACTTGACTATGTCAAGCGTTTTTATGATGCCACTTCTAATTTTTATATTTCATTGCCAACCCCTATCATGGCAGGCGTTCGCACACCAACACGCCAATTTAGCTCATGCGTGCTGATTGAATGTGCAGACAACCTAGACAGCATCAACGCCACCACTTCTGCCATCGTCCGTTATGTCTCACAGCGTGCAGGCATCGGAATTAATGCAGGAGCAATCCGTGCCTTAGGCTCACCCATTCGTGGCGGTGAAGCCCAACATACTGGCTGTATTCCATTTTTCAAGATGTTCCAAGCTGCGGTCAAATCCTGCTCACAAGGTGGCGTTCGTGGCGGTGCAGCAACTTTATTTTACCCAATGTGGCACCTAGAGATAGAAAACCTACTCGTCCTAAAAAACAACCGTGGCGTTGAGGATAACCGTGTCCGCCATATGGACTATGGTGTACAAATAAACAAAACGCTGTACGCTCGCCTAATCCAAAATAAAAACATCACGCTGTTTTCGCCATCAGATGTACCTGGTCTATATGAAGCTTTCTTTGCCAATCAAGCAGAATTTGAACGCTTGTACACGCAATATGAGGCAGATGACAATGTCAGAAAACGCACCATCTCCGCACGAGAGCTATTTAGCCTTATGCTACAAGAGCGTGCCAGTACAGGTCGTATCTATATTCAAAATGTTGACCACTGCAATACACACAGCCCGTTTGACCCAAGCATTGCACCGATTCGCCAGTCTAACCTGTGCATGGAGATTGCCCTACCGACCAAGCCTCTTGATAATATCAATGATGAAAATGGCGAGATTGCCCTATGCACTTTATCAGCCATTAATCTAGGCAAAATTAATGAAATCTCAGATATTGAAGAGCCGGCCGAGCTGATTGTGCGTGCTCTTGATGCTTTGCTTGACTATCAAGACTATCCTGTTGCCGCCGCCAAAAAAGGCAGTCTAAACCGCCGTACACTTGGTGTTGGCGTAATTAACTACGCCTATTATCTCACCAAAAATGGCACTCGCTATTCAGATGTTGCAGCATTATCCTTGACTCACCGCACCTTTGAAGCATTGCAATATTATCTATTAAAGGCATCTAACAAGCTCGCTAAAGAACAAGGTGCCTGCCCTTGGTTTGATCAGACGACTTATAGTAAGGGCATCTTGCCGATAGATACCTATAAAGCCGACTTGAACAGCATCTGTCCAGAACCGTTGCAATTTGACTGGGAATCTTTGCGTGCCGACATCAAAACATACGGACTGCGTAATTCAACACTCAGTGCCCTTATGCCATCTGAAACCAGCTCCCAAATCGCTAATGCCACTAATGGTATTGAGCCTCCTCGTGGATTGGTATCTGTTAAACAGTCTAAAGACGGTATTTTAAAACAGGTTGTGCCTGATATTGAAAAACTTGCCAAACAGTACGAGTTGCTTTGGCAGATGCCTGATAACAATGGCTATCTACGCCTTGTAGGTATCATGCAAAAATTCATCGATCAGTCCATCTCCGCCAACACCAATTATGACCCATCAAAATTTGAAGGCAATAAAGTCCCCATGAAGGTGTTGATTCAAGATTTGCTAACCGCTTATAAATTTGGCGTTAAGACACTGTATTATCATAATACTCGTGATGGTGCTGACGACAGTCAAGGCGACATTGATGATGGCTGTACCTCTGGTACTTGCAAAATCTAACATGGTTACCAATCCAAGCTAGCTTTATATACCATTTGGATTTTTGCCCTAAAGATATGCTATAATTTCATCAATAAAAACACGATTGATGGATAAATTTTTTAAAATTTACTGACATCACTTATCATAAAATTTTAATTAGGAAAATATCATGAACATTCAAGCACTCATGCAACAAGCCCAAGCCATGCAAAAGCAGGTAGAAAAGAATGTTGAAGCTGCCAAAGCTAGCCTTGCTACCAAAGAAGTACATAGCGAATCGGGTAATGGCTTGGTAAAAGTTACCATGACAGGTCGCCATGTGGTCAAACGCATCAGTCTTGACCCAAGTCTTATGGACGATGATCCTGACATGATTGAAGATTTGGTAGCAGCTGCCATTAATGATGCCGTTCGCCAAGCCGATGAGCTGTCTGAAGAGGTCATGGCAAGTGCAACTACTGGCATGGGTTTACCTAAGGGCATGCAAGGTCTGTTTGGCTAATTGATCATGCTAACCCCAAAATTTGACCATCTTGTCAAAGAGCTACAACATTTGCCCGGTGTTGGACAAAAGACCGCTCAACGCATGGCTCTACATCTGCTATCCAAAAAACGCTTGCAAGGCATTAGTTTATCACAAGCCTTAGGTGTCGCCATGAATGAGATTATCGAGTGTCGCCAATGCCACTCTTACAGCGATGAAGAGATATGCCCCATCTGTAGCGATGTACGCCGTGATGATGGTCTGTTGTGCGTCGTAGAAAGTGCTGCTGATGTGGTGGCAATTGAACAAAGCGGTGCTTATCGTGGCAAATATTTTGTATTGGGTGGTCATTTATCGCCAATTGACGGTATTAACGCTGATGATCTAAACATTGACCAGCTTATTTTCCGCCTAAAACAAGAACCCGTCAAAGAGTTAATTTTGGCGACCGGAGCCACAGTAGAAGGACAAACCACCGCCTTTTTTATCACCGATGCCACTCGCCCCCATGTTGAAACAATCACCCGACTGGCACAAGGCATTCCAATGGGTGGTGAACTAGAATATGTGGATAGCTTAACCTTGCATCAAGCTCTACAAAACCGTGCTTTTATCTAAAAAACATGACTACAACACCCTCAAATAGCGACACACGCTTTGGCTTTTTTCGTGCTGATCATATAGAAGATCAAAATCATGACCTGCCCGTCTCATGGGTACACAACGAAGATGAGCTTTACGCATTGATTGATGAAATCGATGAGGTGGATGTGGTCGCCTTAGACACCGAATTCATCAAACGCACCACCTATTACCCCATTTTAGCACTCGTACAGGTCAATACTGGGCGTGGCATCTATTTGGTTGACGCACCTAGATTGGATTTAACTGAATTTTGGCAAGCCTTGATAGAAGTGCCGACGATGGTTTGGTATGCTTGCGGTGAAGATTTGGGTATTTTTTATCTATTGGCAAAAAACGCCCCTCTAACCAATATCTTTGATGTGCAGATTGGCGTTGCTTATTTGACAGGCAAATTACAAGCAGGCTACAGCCAGTCTGTCGCTGAAATTCTTGGCATTGAGATTGACAAAGGCGAGAGCCAATCTAATTGGCTGGTACGACCACTAAGTCAAGAACAAGAAAGCTATGCCGCCAATGATGTGCGTTATCTGTTGACACTTTATCAAAGCGTCAAACAAAAACTTGATGAAAATCAATTACTTGGTCATGTCATTGAAGACAGCAATGTTTATGCCAAAGAACTACATGATACCGCCCATATCAGCGATGAGATGCTGTATCTAGAATTTAGCTCTCCTGAATACAACCGCACTCAAATAGGTGTGCTACAATCTTTAGTGGCATGGCGTGAATCGCTGGCTCGCAACATTAACGAGCCAAGAACTTTCATTATTAGCAAACAAGCAATGCGTGAAATCATTGAAACGCTACCAGAAAGTATCAAGCAACTGGCACAAACCACCATCAATCGCCATGCATTGCGTAAGTATGGCGATGAGATTATCCACATCATTCGTACCGTAAAATCTCAACCACAAAAAACACTACCACCTCTACCACCACCTGTTTATCGTAGTAAGGAAAAAATCTTTAAGAAATCTCTTGATCAAGCCATCACTGATTACAGCCACACACATCACATTCCAGAAAATCTGCTTTTGCGTGGACGGTGGATTAGCGAGTTATTACTGATGGTGGCACATGACTTAAATGCCGAACATCTACCATTAGGCTTACAAGGCTATCGCAAAGATTGGATAATTGATACCGTTTTGCCTTTATTAAAGACTTATAAAGCCCAAATCACCGCAGGACTTGGTATAAAATCTCAACCTTAGATTGACCATCATGTTGAGATGGATATAACCTGCATGGAAAAATGACAAAGAATGAATAATAAAAAGGATAACTAAACCCTGCTCAAATACTCCTGCTGTATTTGTTTGGGCATTTTATCAATCAGTGATAATTTCATGTTCTTGTCATCACCATTCATCACCATCTCAATCAGTGGCAACCCATCAAATGGCAAATCATCAATCTTTTGAGTAAAATTTGCCAAATAATACGCCCCATCAACATCATTATCCGCCATCACACGATTATACACCGTCTGCCAAGCCAATTCACTTGCACTACCATGCTGAACAATCAAATGAATCGCTTTTAAAGCAGTGTTCGCATTTTCACACAAAGTTAAAATTTCTTCAGAAATCTGTTTGATTTTTTGCATTATTTTTTACTCATCAAGACCAACAATTCACTACTTTAGCAATGATTTTTTGACAATTATCCCAAGGTTATCAACAGCTTAATACAGTTAATTGATACAGTCAATCAATAAAAAAGGCTTTTGCTAGCGACAAAAACCTTTGATATCTTTTAATCACACTTCAGGGCTATGCTCTTCAATCAGTGGCTTTAACTCGCCTGCTTGATACATTTGTAAAATGATATCGCTACCACCAATTAGCTCGCCATTAACCCATAGCTGTGGAAAAGTAGGCCAATTAGCGATGATGGGCAAAGTAGTGCGAATTTCAGGGTTTTCTAGGATATTAACAAAGGCAAAAGGGCGACCGATTTGGCTTAATACCTCCACCGCACGGGCAGAAAATCCACATTGTGGAAATTGTGGTGTGCCTTTCATATACAAAAGCACACTATGGTCTTTGATTTGGTTTTCAATCAGCTCTTTGATTTGAGGGTTGATGTCGGTCATGATTACTCCAAAATGAAACTGAATTTACCTGCATTGTATCATACATTGGTGGCGGTTTGGCAGATTTCAAGTACTCTGCCAAAATTTATCCGCCAAAAGCACATCGCTCATTAACACAGTTGCAAATTCATTATGTAGGTTTGCAAGGCTAATTTGATGCACAAGCTCACTATCATAGTGCTTACCATCAAAGCCCAGACGGTCAAAAGTCGCTGTAGCATCTGCCACCACAATCACATGAAAGCCCAGATTTCCTGCCATTCGTGTGGTGGTAGAAATACAATGATTGGTGGTTAAGCCAATAATGACAAGGTTGGTTATCGCACGACTTTTTAGTTGCTGTTCTAAATTTGTGCCAATAAAGGCAGAATTAACCGTTTTGCCAATAACCACTTCATCACCCATTGGGGCGGTTAGGGGCTTAAAGTCGTTGCCAATCTGGTTGGGTCTTAAAGGTGAGTTTGGTTCAGTAGAATTGTGCTGAATATGAAAAATGGGCATCTGATACGCACGCCACTTTGCCAATAAATCAAAACAAACTTGCTCACAGTTTGGGTTGTTTCTATTGCCACCCCAATAGACATGGTCATCAAATCCTAATTGCAAATCAATCAATAAAAGAGCGGTATTTTTATCCAACATAAATCTCCTGTCAGAAATTAATAATAAAAAATTAGCAAGTAACCTTAAAAAGCACCCTAGTCATTTTAACACCAAAACCAACGATAAAAACCACACCTTTAAAAGTTACTACCCAAACGCCTCCGTGCCATCAAATCCCATGATTAAAACAACTACCCCATCTTTTGCAATAGCACCACACAACTTGCAAAAATCCCCTCGCCTCGCCCCAGATAGCCCATCTTTTCATTGGTGGTGGCTTTAATGCTAATGCAGTCCTCTTCTACTTTTAAAATATCAGCAATGCACTGACGCATCGCTTTGTTATGTGGGGAAAGTTTGGGCAGTTCACAAATCACTGTCATATCAGCATTGATCAGACTGTAGCCTTTTTCGGTTACTTTTTTATGAACCTCTTTTAATAACACCTTGCTATCCACCCCACAAAAGCGGTCATCTGTATCAGGAAAATGCATACCGATATCCCCTAAAGCCAACGCCCCAAGCATCGCATCCATGAGAGCGTGAAGCAGGACATCACCGTCCGAATGGGCTTTAATACCGTGCGTATGGGGAATTTTGATACCACCAAGCGTAACAAACTCACCATCTGTAAAAGCATGAACATCTAGTCCTTGACCGATTTTTATCATTGTTTTTCTCCTATAATTTGTTAAAATACCCTAATATTATAGCAAAATTTTATGGTTAATACATGATGATAACAAAGCCAAACACCACCCAAAAAGTCATCGTCGGAATGTCAGGCGGTGTGGACAGCTCAGTATCAGCCGCCCTACTACTTGAACAAGGCTATCAAGTAGAGGGGCTTTTTATGAAAAACTGGGAAGAAGACGATGGTACAGAATATTGCACTGCCTTGACTGATTTGGCAGATGCCCAAGCGGTGGCAGATAAGCTAGGCATACCATTGCATACTGCCAATTTTTCGGCAGAATATTGGGATAATGTTTTTGAGCATTTTTTGGAGGAGTATCAAGCAGGTCGCACGCCCAATCCTGATATCTTGTGCAACAAAGAAGTCAAATTCAAAGCGTTCTTAGACTACGCTTTAACACTGGGTGCAGACTATATTGCTACAGGGCATTATGTTCGCCGTTCACAAATCATGGACAATAAAGCACAGCTACTGCGTGGACTTGATGGCAACAAAGATCAAAGCTATTTTTTGTATGCGGTCGGTGGCGACAAAATCGCCAAAACCTTATTTCCAGTCGGTGAATTAGAAAAGCTACAAGTGCGGGCGATTGCCGAAAAATACAACCTAGCAACCGCCAAGAAAAAAGACAGTACAGGCATCTGCTTTATTGGCGAACGAAAATTCAAGGATTTTTTACAGACCTATCTGCCTGCCCAAAAAGGAGAAATCATCAGTGACGATGGCATAACACTTGGCACACACGATGGGTTGATGTATTACACCATTGGTCAGCGAGGAGGTATTGGCATTGGGGGTGTCTCTGGTCGTCCTGATGAGCCTTGGTTTGTACTGCAAAAAGACCTAAAGAACAATCGCTTGATTGTCGGTCAAGGGCATAATCACCCCCTACTACACTCAACCACTTTGACCGCCACAAAACTAGATTGGGTCATCAGTCCACCCAAAGACGGCTCAAAACTTACCGCCAAAACTCGCTATCGTCAGCCCGACCAAGCCTGCACCGTGTTTATTCAAGACGATACGCTCAAAGTGGTGTTTGATGAGCCACAACGAGCCGTTACGCTTGGGCAGTCGGTGGTTTTGTATGATGGCGATGTTTGCTTAGGTGGGGGCGTGATTGATTGGTGTGATGCACCGTGTTTGGTTTAGATTTAGTTTGTATTTGGTTTAAACAAAACTAAAATAAAAGACTGCCTACACCAATAGCCATTACAAAAATACAATGGCTATTTTTAGCATCTTTTTAATGGTATTTTAATAACAATTACTTCCCCGACTTAGTACGATTGCATTTTTGGCATAGCATTTGGCAATTATCAAAAGTGGTTTTACCGCCCTTTGCCCATGGAATAATATGGTCAGCTTCCATGTCATCTATTGTAAAATACTCATTGCAAATTTTGCAAATACCCTTTTGGGCTTGATAGGCTTTTTGGCGGTCTTTGTCGCTAAATGTCCGTAAATTTAGATATTTTGGGTCATTTTTTAATAAATAGGCATAAATGCCTTTGTTATTCTCCACTTCATCGTCATTTATCAATTCACAAATACGCCGTTCTAATAACTCTGCGTCCAATATATCGTCTTTGTGGGCGTTATAAAATTCGCCCCATTCTAGCCCTTTCATCATTTTGCGGTAATGAGGGAATTTGGCTTTTGTCCAACTTATCACATTTTGAAAATATTGCCATAATTGCAGGGCATCGCTGTCGTGTTGGTGTTGTGCCATATATTGGGTAATGTCTTTGTTGTATTTTGGGTCGGTTTGGCTTATCCATTTTAAAGTTTTTTCTAAATAGTCTTGGCGAATGGGCATGCCTGTCAAATAATCACTGCCGATTTGATACGCCACGCACCCAGTTTTGCTAAAATGGCGTTTGGCATCGGTGAGCCATTTACCTGTGTACATGGCGTTTTTGAGTTCTTGGTCGGTCAATTTTTCGCCTGCAATATTGATAATCTCAAACCACGCCAATTTATCGCTAGGCTTGCCTGTACAAATATAAATATGCAATTTATAATCCAAAATTTGCTTTTGGTCATTTGCATTTAAATTATGAAAATATAAAGCATTACCGTCTATTTTAATAGAAAAATCGCCCGCCACAAATTGACAAATGCTAATGGTGCGTTGCTGTCCGTCCATTAGCTCAAATTGTCCGTCATCGGTGGTCGCCCAATACATCACATTTAAAGGAAAGCCCTTTAAGACAGTATAAATTACTTCATTTCTTTGCTTTTGGTTATACACAAACTCACGCTGAAACGGCGGTCGCACATTTAACAATCCACCATATGCCACCACGCCTTGTTCGTTATTATCAGCATAGCCTTGGGTTAATTCGCCAATCGTGATATTTTTATGTTCAATGTGCATTAGTTTGCTCCTTTTACCTTTCTAATAAATACTCTTTTAAACTTAGCCAAACCATTTACCAAACAAGATTTTGAACCACCTTGCCAAACTCCGCCAGATTGACCTGTGCCGTTGTCTTCTCCCATTCCAACAATCTCAAACTGCCCTGGATTGTATTTGTCCAAAAAAGTAATGGGTACGCCCATTGCACCGTCATAATCTATGGGGATATTGGCGGTTTTAGACACTTCTATGGCGTTGTAATTATCGTATTTGGGATAATCAGTGGGATTATAAGTTTTGTGTAAAATCAATTTGTCTTGGCGTTTGGAATGCTCTAAATTGGTAAACCATATTGCTTGTGCTCTTGCCATTACTTCCCCATTGACTATTTTATAGCCACTACCTTCTTTTTTTTCAGATACTAATTTTTTTGCAAATTCTTTTGATATATGAAAAGTTAAATCGGTACTCATTGGGGTATATCCCACCCAAATTCTATTGTTTTTAATCAATGAAAATACTTCTTTATAAGTAATGGCATTTTTATTGCCAATAATTACAAAATTTTTACCGTATTCCACAAGCTGAGCGATATATTCACGAAACAAACTAAATGGCGGATTGGTAACCACAATATCGGCTTGGCATAGCAATTTGATACATTCTTTACTTCTAAAATCCCCACCCAAATAGACTGTGCCGTCTTTGGCTTTGCTGTCATTAAGACTGGTGATTTTGATGCCTTTGGCTTTTTTGGGTAAATCGCTAATTTGGCACGCTTTGCGGCGTGTAGAGTGCTGTTACCGCCGTCTGTGGCGGTCGCTTTTTTAGCTTTGGTGGGCTTGCTTTGTGTGGTGTGCTTAGGCTTGGTGGGTGTGGGGTCTTGTTTGACGCCTGTTTTGGCTTCCAAAAAGGCTTTAGAGATGTGTTTGCTCATTGCACACCCCCAATAGGCGTGCAGGTAAAACTTAGGCTATGCTGTGTGCTGTGTGCTGTGTGCTGTGTGCTGTGTGCTGTGTGCTGTGTGCTGTGTGCTGTGTGCTGTGTGCTGTGTGCTGTGTGCTGTGTGCTGTGTGCTGTGATTATATGCATCATTTACCCTTTGTCAAGTTCAATTTATGACATAGCATTATACAAAAATTTAGCCACCTACACAAGTAAACCAATTATCCACATACACCCAACGCCTTGCAATCAAAACACAACTGGTTAAAAACGCCAAAATTTGTTATAATCTAATCATTCTCATCATTTTTTTAAGGATTTTAAAAGTGTCTCTCAATCAACTAACCGCCCTATCCCCCCTAGACGGTCGCTATGCGTCCAAATGCGATACCTTGCGTCCTTATCTGTCTGAATTTGGCTTAATGCACGCTCGTGTTACGGTTGAAGTCCGCTGGTTACAAGCTCTAGCCAATCACCCAGAAGTCGGTGAAATTCAGCCTTTTTCTGCTAACACCAATGCCAAATTAGATGCCATTATTGATAATTTTTCATTAGAAAATGCCGAACGCATCAAAGAAATAGAACGCACCACCAATCACGATGTTAAAGCGGTGGAATATTTTTTAAAAGAACAAATTGCTGATATTGATGAATTAAAAAATGCAGGCGAGTTTATTCATTTTGCTTGCACATCAGAAGATATTAACAATCTATCGCACGCCTTGATGCTAAAATCAGGTCGTGATATTTTAGTAGCATCCATGCAAAAGATTATTGATGACATTGCAGATTTGGCGGATAAATATAGCCATGTGCCAATGCTGTCTCGCACGCACGGACAGACAGCCAGTCCGACAACGCTTGGCAAAGAAATGGCGAATGTCGCCTATCGTCTGCACCGCCAAATCAAGCAGTTTAAAGCGGTAGAACTGCTTGGTAAGATTAACGGTGCGGTAGGAAACTATAACGCTCATTTATCCGCCTATCCTAATATTGACTGGGCAAAACACAGCCAAAATTTTGTAGAAAGTTTGGGTTTGACATTCAATCCATATACCACACAGATTGAACCGCATGATTATATGGCAGAATTATTTGATGGGTTACGCCGTTTTAATACCATTCTGATTGACTTTAACCGTGATGTGTGGGGCTATATCTCACTAGGCTATTTCAAACAAAAACTAAAAGAAGGTGAAGTAGGTAGCTCAACCATGCCCCACAAAGTCAATCCCATTGACTTTGAAAACAGCGAGGGCAACTTGGGTCTTGCTAATGCCATTCTTGCACACTTAGGCGAAAAACTACCCATCTCACGCTGGCAAAGAGACTTGACTGACAGCACGGTACTGCGCAATATGGGCACAGGTTTTGCTCAAAGTTTAATCGCCTTTGAAGCCTGCCTAAAAGGTATTGGTAAATTAGAACTTAACGAACAACGCCTAGCAGAAGACCTAGACAACGCCCAAGAAGTCTTGGCAGAGCCAATCCAAACAGTCATGCGTCGCTACAATGTAGAAAAGCCTTATGAGAAGCTAAAAGCTCTCACTCGTGGACAGGCGATGACAAGACAGATGATGACGGATTTTGTGAATGGCGATGAATTAAAAGCCGTACCAGAAACTGACCGCAAACGCTTAGCTAACCTAATACCTGCAACCTATATCGGCAATGCTGATGAACAGGCGAAAAAATTAAAAGACTATTTAAAGTAATTGAAAAATAATTGATTATTTAAAGTCATTGTCAATCAATCAAATTAAAAGGCAGTACTCACACTGCCTTTTAATTTATAGCACCAACCAACTGCCGATGGCGTATCAGTACCAATAAAATCAATAAGAAACACCAAAATTTCATATCTAAGCCAAGTAATGTCTTTGGCTTAGATTTTTTTTGGCTGCAAAGTTTAATCAGAAGTCTGATTTGAACCACTAGTCAAAGCACTGACCTTTTTGGTAACAATCACTGCAATGGGCAAGCTGATGAGTGCACCAATAACAACTGCACCCAAAATATAAGGCATGCTATCAAAACCTGTAACAAAAGCAATAATCAACAAAATACCTACCGCAACAGTAAAGGCGATAGAAAACATGGCGGTGAGTAATGGAATGTTCATGATATACCCCTAAATAAATTATGGAATAAAACTACTGTGTTATTTATACATCTTTTTTGTATAAATGTTAAGTAGTTTTTAAAAAAATCCCTAATTTTTTTGTGATATTACCATTTTTTATACTTAAACGAAAAAGTCGGGCAATTTAACGAAAATTTGCTTTTATTTGGGTTAGTTTATGATAAAATTAACGATTTATGATTGCCTAAAGTTTCGTCTTACTTAAGCATCATCAACTTTTCACAAAAATGATTTAGCATCTTTAGCAAAAAGCACATCAGTGATGTGATTTTAAGGAATTTTTATGAGTCATCTTACTAAAACTCTACAGCTGCATGAAGTTCGTCAGGCATTCATTGATTTTTTTGCCAGCAAAAATCACACACCAGTCCCATCGTCAAGCCTAATCCCGCACAATGACCCCACCCTGCTATTCACCAATGCAGGTATGAATCAGTTTAAAGATACTTTTTTAGGGGTTGAAAAACGAGACTATCATCGTGCCGTCAGCTCACAAAAATGCGTGCGTGCAGGTGGTAAGCACAATGACCTTGATAATGTCGGTTACACCGCCCGCCATCACACTTTTTTTGAAATGCTGGGCAATTTTAGCTTTGGTGATTATTTCAAAAAAGATGCCATCAAGTTCGCTTGGGAATTTTTGACCTCAGAGCAATGGCTTGCCCTGCCTAAAGAACGCCTATATGTAACCGTGTATCACACTGATGATGAAGCCTTTGATATCTGGCATCAAGAAGTGGGACTTGCCCCTGAACGCATCATTCGTATTGGCGATAAAGGCAAACAGTACGAATCAGATAATTTTTGGGCGATGGGCGATACTGGTCCTTGCGGTCCTTGTTCAGAGATTTTTTATGATTATGGGGACCATATTGAAGGTGGTTTGCCTGGCACACCCGAAGAAGATGGCGATCGCTATGTAGAGGTATGGAACTGCGTATTCATGCAATTTAATCGCCAAAAAGATGGCACTTTAGAGCCATTGCCAAAGCCATCGGTTGATACAGGCATGGGACTTGAGAGAATCAGCTCGGTCATACAAGGCAAATATGGCAACTATGAAGTTGATTTATTCGTCAATCTGATGGATGCAGCCGCTGCCATCATCGGTGTGGATAGCACCCATGAACCATCATTTAAAGTCATCGCCGACCACATTCGTGCGGTATCATTTCTTATTGCCGATGGCGTTCGTCCAAGCAATGAAGGTCGTGGCTATGTGTTGCGTCGTATCATTCGTCGTGCCGTGCGTCATGGCAACAAATTGGGTGCAACAGACGCATTCTTCCATAAACTTGTGGCTTTCCTTGCCAAAGAAATGGGGCAAGCCTACCCACAGCTTATTGAAAAACAAACTGAAATTGAATCAGTTATTTTAAAAGAAGAAGAGCAATTTGCTAAAACTTTGGCTCAAGGGTTGCGTCTGCTGTCAGGCGAACTAGAAAACCTAAATACTGGCGATACATTGGCTGGCGAGACCGTCTTTAAACTATATGATACTTATGGATTCCCAACAGACCTAACCGCCGATATCACCCGTGAGCGTGGCATCAATATTGATGAGGCAGGTTTTGAAACACATATGCAAGAACAGCGTGTTCGAGCTCGTGATGCAGGCAAATTTGACCTAGATTATACCACCGCCATCAAAGTAGATAACCCAACCGACTTTGTTGGCTATACTTCATCAGAACACAACAGTCAAATCATAGGACTGTATCAAGAAGGCAAAGAAATCTTTGAGCTACACGAAGGCGATGAAGGTGTTGTTGTGCTTTCTGCCACACCATTTTATGCCGAAGGTGGCGGTCAAGTTGGCGAACTTGGCGAAATCAGCACCGAGTCTGGCGTCTTTGAAGTGCAAAACACCAAAAAATCAGGTGCTGCCATCATTCACTATGGCACAGTAAAAATGGGGACTATTAAAAACACCCAAAATGCCCATACACAAGTCATCGAAGACATTCGCCGTGCATCTGCTAAAAACCACTCAGCAACCCACCTACTACACGCCGCCCTACGCACCGTATTAGGTACTGGTGTCGCCCAAAAAGGTTCTTTGGTGTCATCAGAAGTACTGCGTTTTGACTTTTCACATGATGAACCAATCAGTCAAGATGACCTATTGACCATCGAACGCATGGTTAATGAACAAATTCAAAAAAACAGCCCTGTTCAGATTGAACATTTGCTTATTGAGCAGGCTCTACAAAAAGGAGCAATGGCACTGTTTGGTGAAAAATACGGCGAGACCGTGCGTGTGCTTACTATGGGCGAAAAAGCCGACAAAACACCCTTTTCTATTGAGCTGTGTGGCGGTATTCATGTTGTACATACAGGAGAAATCGGTCTGTTTAAAATCGTCTCAGAAGGCGGTATTGCCGCAGGCGTTCGTCGCATTGAAGCCTTGACTGGCATGGGTGCAATCAATTATATGCAACAAGGCGAAAAGACTTTAGCTACTTTAGCAAGCAATTTTAAGGCTAAGCGTGATGAGATTGGTGTACGAGTTGGTAGCCTTAGTGAGCGTAACCGTGAGCTTGAAAAACAGCTTGAACGCCTAGAACAAAAACTGGCAAATCTTGAAACCAAATCCCTAATGGATAAGGTTGAAATGATTGGTGGCACGCCTGTTTTGATTGCTAAACTAGACAATCTAGATGCCAAGTTTTTGCGTGGTTTGGCAGATGATATCAAATCAAAACTATCCGATGGTATCGCCATTCTAGCAAGCATTACCAACGGTAAAGTCGCACTGACCGCAAGTGTTTCTAAAGATTTAATCTCAAAAGTTAAAGCAGGAGACATCATCAAATCACTTTGCGAAACCCTTGATGGCAAAGGTGGCGGTAAGCCAGATTTCGCCCAAGGCGGTGCAAACAATGCCGATGGTGTGGATAAAGCATTAGCAAATTTGGCAGCGACATTGGCAGAACAGCTATCCTAAGCAGTCAATACCGCCATGAAAAGGCATGATATTGGCAAGCTAACCACAAATGATGGCTTACGCCAATAAGACAGTAAGCAAAATCATGCCTTTTTAATCACACTGGTGGATTATTTACAAAATATTCCAAATTATTGGGGTATTTATAGATTTTTATAATCAATTCATCAGTTTATTTTAACAATGAATTGAGTTATAATCTGCGAACTTTTATTTACAACCTTTGGGTTTTCTACCATTTTTTAAACAAAAGGTAAACACAATGGCGTTAATCGTACAAAAATATGGCGGCACTTCAATGGGTAATACCAGTCGCATCAAGAATGTCGCAGCTCGTGTCAAGCGTTGGCATGACCACGGTCATCAAGTTGTCGTAGTTGTGTCCGCCATGAGTGGCGAGACCAACCGTCTCATCGGTCTGGCACGAGAAATCAGCAACGACCCAGACCCACGAGAATACGACCAAATGGTCGCCACAGGTGAGCAGGTTTCTATCGCTCTACTTGCTATGGCACTAAAAGACTTGGGTGTTGATGCCAAATCCATGACAGGTCGTCAAGTCGCCATTAAAACAGATGAAACCCATACCAAAGCACGCATTGAGCATATTGATGCTGACAACCTAAAACAAGAATTGGCAGATGGCAAAGTTCTTATCGTTGCAGGTTTTCAGGGTGTAAATAAACATAACGACTTAACCACACTTGGTCGTGGTGGTTCAGACACCACAGGCGTTGCCATCGCTGCTGCCATCGGTGCCGATGAATGCCAAATCTACACCGATGTTGATGGTGTTTATACCACCGACCCACGAGTTACCTCAAAAGCCAAAAAGCTAGATAAGATTACCTTTGAAGAAATGCTAGAGATGGCATCGCTTGGCTCAAAAGTGCTGCAAATTCGCTCGGTAGAATTTGCAGGTAAATACAAAGTACCGCTTCGTGTACTGTCTAGTTTTGATGAAGGCACTGATGGTGCTTTTGATGAAGAATTTAAACAAAATGTCGGTACTTTGATTACCATTGACGAAGGAGATGATATGGAACGCGCTGTAATTTCAGGTATTGCCTTTAATCGTGATGAAGCCAAAATTGCACTACTTGGCGTGCCTGACCGCCCAGGTATTGCCTCTGCCATTTTAAGCCCTATCGGTGCTGCAAACATCGAAGTGGACATGATTATTCAAAACATCGCAGAAAATGGCGTAACCGACTTTAGTTTTACCGTACCTCGTGGCGATTATGACAAAGCCATCAAAATCCTAGAAGAAAAAGTTAAAGACGACATCGGTGCTACTCAGATTGTCGGCGATGACAAAGTTGTGAAAGTCTCTATCGTTGGTGTGGGTATGCGTTCTCATGCAGGCGTGGCAAGCAAAATGTTTGAAACCTTGGCATCACAAAATATCAACCTGCAGATGATCTCAACTTCTGAAATTAAGGTATCTGTCCTAATCCAAGAACAACATCTAGAAAAAGCTGTAAAATCTTTGCATACCGCCTTTGGTCTTGACCGTGAAGATGGTGAAAGTAAAGTCGCTGGCTTATAATTTTGCATCATCAGCGATTTTACAACAGCAGTTTTGGTTTCTGATAAGAATATTTACATAACTTATCGCAAAATCAGCTGACAAAATACTCAAGGCGTTTTATAATAGCGACTTGGGTATTTTATAATTTGTATTTTTATTTTTTAGTGTGTTTTGACTTATTTAAACTTTTTTTCGTGCAAGGAGCGATACTATGTTAATTCTAACTCGTCGTGTCGGCGAAACTCTAATGATTGGCGATGAAGTCAGCGTTACTGTGCTTGGTGTTAAAGGCAATCAAGTTCGCTTGGGTGTCAACGCCCCAAAAGACATTGCGGTTCATCGTGAAGAAATCTACCAACGCATTCAACATGAGCGTTCTATGCAGGCACACATGAGCCACCTAGAACAAGGCAACTTCGCCCCACCATCTTTTGACGATGACGATTATTTCAACCGTTAATCAGTGCTATAATCAGTCAGCAACGAACGATTTGAGTGAAAATTCATAAAAAAGAGACATCATGAGCAATATCTCATCTTTACTAAACAGCATTGAAACTGGCGAGTTTAAATTCGCTGATGTGCTAAATTTTATTGACGCCCATTACCATTACACCCCTGTTGATTTTCGTAATGGAGAAGTTATGAATCCTGCTAGAACCAATGAAGGTTCTGCCAAAGTATTTAGTCTTGCCAAGCTACATGGTCTAAATCAGCTTGACACCCTAAAACTATTTGCAGAGCACTATGAATCTGTACTTGCCACTCCAGAAGGTAGCGACCACGCCAATATTCGCAACTTCATGCACTATGGCTGGCAGGGTTTTGGGTTGGAAAAAAATGCACTAAGTCCACGCTAATCGTGGACTGATGGGCAAACATCAACACAAAATCATTTAAAATTCTTAGAAATTTACTTGAAATACCAGTAAATTTTCTGTATAATTTTGGCTTTAATTTTCTGCCATTTCTTGATTGTTGTCGCCTTTAACAACAAAAAAGAATGGTGTAACTTTATAAGTTTGGTCAAACCTGTGCTATGTCCATACCATTTATAAGGCACCTTGTCCAAACGGCACACCCGATACCGCTCAATATCCGTGCCACATATTATTAGGAGTTCACCATGTCTCGAGTATGTCAAGTGACTGGAAAGCGCCCGCTAGTGGGTAACAATGTATCACACGCAAATAACAAAACCCGTCGTCGCTTTCTACCAAATCTGCACAATCATCGTTTTTGGGTAGAGTCTGAAAATCGTTTCGTACGCCTTCGTGTATCATCTAAAGGTATGCGTATCATTGACAAGCACGGCATTGATAAAGTGCTTGCTGACCTACGCGCACAAGGTCAAAAAATCTAATTGTAGATTTTTTATTTAGATTCATAAGAGGATACGAACATGAGAGATAAAATTAAACTAGTTTCTACTGCTGGTACTGGTTATTTCTATACCACCACCAAAAATAAGCGTACCATGCCTGGTAAAATGGAAATCAAAAAATTTGATCCAAAAATTCGCCAGCATGTACTGTTCAAAGAAGCCAAAATCAAGTAATGATTTGCTTTTAAGAACCGCAAAAGACCACCACATGGTGGTCTTTTTCTCATCTTTTTTATTGGCTTTATGATGACAGTTCCAAACCATGACACACCCCCTACTCACCCCACTTGCCATCAAAAATCAAACCATCACTAATAGGCTAATTGTAGCACCTATGGGCTGTGGGTAAGCTCGCTCCAAGGTGCGTGCCATGTCGTCGATGAATAGGTTTAGGGTGGTCGCCCCTGCATATAGGACGGTTTTACCCTGTCTGGTTAGGGCGGTGATACGCTCATTCATCATGCACCCCCTGCATTCATGATGCCCGTGATGGGACTGGTGTCGATGCCATGGCGGCAGCGGTGTCAAGAGCTGCTTTGCCTGCGGCTTTTAGGGCGTTGTTTTTGAGTACCTGCGGGGTGGTGATTTGGATAAGTTCAATGCTAAATGCCACCTTTCTTGCCAAGCCATTTTTAAAAAAGACCGTATGCGTCTCATTAACCGACTTAATCACATACTGACCCCATACCCTACCGTTGCCACATATCATCGGATATGCCTTGCCTTTGTCTGCCATCTCGGCAAGTTTTACCAAGGACTTTTGATTACCAAACTCAGGGACAATCACCCCTTCAAGCGTGATGGTGTTCTCACCACGCCCCACGAACTGATAAGCTGGCATCGCCCCAACACGGCTACTGCTCTCGTGTCGCCACTCGGTCTTTTGGACAAGCGACTGATAAGCGGCGGTGCTGATGCGAAATA
Organism: Moraxella sp. E33BD; assembly: GCF_041807865.1. NCBI lineage: Bacteria > Pseudomonadati > Pseudomonadota > Gammaproteobacteria > Moraxellales > Moraxellaceae > Moraxella > Moraxella sp. E33BD. The sequence continues at coordinate 244,611 of NZ_JBGTZD010000001.1, forward strand.
CAAATATGCCCAGAATCATCATCATGGTATCATCTCCTATTAATCGGTCAATCTGGCACGGTAGCGAGCGGCTTTGGTCTGCTCATAGCGTTCTAGCTCGGCTCGCACCTTTTGGGCAAGGCTGCGTTCGTCCATGCCCTTATCTGCGTGAATATGAATGGTGAAGTTACTCGTTGTGTTCATGCTCTGGCTGCTGACTGCGTTTGCCATCATTGCGGGGGCTGATGACACAGGCTTAATGCTGACAGGCTTTGGAGTAGGGGTGGTCTGATATTTGGCGTAGGCACTGAGTCCTGACACACTGATGTCTAGCAGATGACCAAGCAGGCGATTCTTGCCAAGTGCAGGGGCAACCATACGAACCAAGTCGCCTGCCACATCGTCCGAACCTGTCGCCCTACCGATGCCATCCATCGCCTTAGTGATTCGTGCGACATTCTCAGGGCTTGCCAGTCGCCCAACATTCGCCCGAAAGTTCTTCAACATCGGCACAAAGCGTCTACCCATGCCCACATCAAGACCTGCCACCACATCACGACCCACCGCCATCATTACACGGCTGGGGCTGTGCGTGTCTAGTCGCTTTCTTGATGCGTCTTCGACCACCGCTGCCATCTGAGCTGCCGTCTTACGAAGCACGCCAAGCCGTGAGTTCATGCCAGCGTCAAGTCCGTCCACAATGTCGGCACCGATGGCAAAAAATCTCCCCTTGATGCCGTTTAGGTAGGCAAGAGTCGCATTCATGGCGGCTTGAATTTTTGCCAAAATCGGATTGCCGCTCATCGCAGAGCCAAGCTGTCGCCACTACTTGCCGAATGCGAGCAAAGCCAGCTCGTATGACATTCACGACCGCCATCATTCTGGCACTCACGACGGTCGCCATGACCGCCATGCCAGCACCGACCGCCACCGCAAGGGCTGAAAACACACTGGCGGTAATCGCAGGTAGCGTACTTAAAGATGCGGCAAAGACAGCAGGCACCCCAGCCATCGCCGCAGCGACAATCACAGGAATGCTGGCAAATGCCGACCCAATCACCGTAATGATGCCAATGGCGCTGGCACTCACCACACCAATCAGACCAATAAAGGTAGCAGAGATGGTCGCAGCCGCTGTGGCAATCGCTATCAAGATGGCTTGCACCTTAGCGTTGATGGTTATGCCAATGTCAGCACCGCTGCTGCCGCTAATTACATTGGTGACCGATGACCAGATTTCGCCTGCTTTGGTAGATAGTGTGGTTTTGGCGGTGTCAAATTTGGCTTTGGCAGACTCCCACATGCCGCCTGCTTTTTCGCTGATGGTGTTTTTGGCGGTCTCAAAACCATTCGCCAAAGACGACCAAAAGCCGCTACCAACTCCACTTTCTGCCGTGCCTGTTTCTGATTGCTTAGATTTAAACACACCCCAAAAATCATCCCACAGCTTAGCGGCTTTATCCTTCCACTCTTTGATTTTGGCGACCACACCGTCAAATTTTGCCCACAAATCGGCAAAAATATCGCCAACGCTAATCTGACCACTAAATAGCCCAGAAATACTATCCCACAGCCATTTAAGCAGTCGCCATGTGGTTTGGATGGGTGTGGTTACAGCATTAAATACCGCTACCAAGCCGCTGCCAAATGCCTGCCCCAGACTTCTGGCACGACCTTCGCCCACTTGCGTGATGCGAAATAAATTTTTAAACCAATCAATCACAGGCGATATGGCACTGCCAATCTCATTAAATGCCGAAATGAGCGGTGCTGCTTTGGTTTTGATGCCATCCCATACACCAACAAGGAACGCCTTAATCGGATTCCAGTATTTATAGATGACAAATGCCAATCCTGCAATCGCTGCCACCGCCCATGTGATGGGATTGGTCAGTAGTGCCACGCCAAACGCCTTAATACCACCTACCGCTACCATCGCTACCGCTTTTAGCATGATAAACGCTGTCTTCGCCCCTGACATCATCGCCGGTAGGAGCTTTAAAGGGTTTAGCCAAACCGCCAGCCTACCGAGTAGACCGCCGAAGCGTAGCAAGGATTTGGCTAGCGTGCCAAACAGCGAGCTAAATTTTGCAAGCAATGCCACAAGCTTGCCAAAGCTGCCAACAGCAAATGTTTTGATTGCCCCAAAGGCGGTTTTGAGTGATGACACAGGGCTTAATAAACCCTTAAAAATACCGCCCAAACTCAACGCACCAAAAGACGCTTTGGCAATCATCAAATTTAGCCAAGCAAATGGCATAACCAATAATGCCACGCCCCAGCCACCACTGTAACACCTGCCAAAATCGCCATCACCCCCACCGCTGCCATCGCCAGATATTTGGCAAGCTGTGGGTTTGCTATCATCCACGCACTCACCCTATCTAAGATGGCAGAAAAGCCATCGGCAATCTTGCCCACCACAGGCAATAAATACTTACCAAAATCCTTGCCGAAATTTTGTAGCTTAACTTTGGCTCTCTCAAGCTGATGAGCGGTTGTTGATGTGGCTGAATTGTATTCCTCATCGACCGAACCGCCAACCTTATTTTTATCCTTAATATCAGCGGCGTATTGAGAAAACTTGGTGGGATCGTTCATCATTTGCGACAGCACTGGCAGAGCTTCATCGCCACTAATCATGGCAGCAAATGCCAAACGCTGCTCTTCTGGCAATTTGCCGAGCATTTGTAGATAATTTTCAATGGCTTTTTGTGGATCTTTGAGCATCTCCACCGCCATCTGCTCGGCAGTCGTCCCCAGCTCTTGCCATGCTTTTTGTTGGCTTTTAGTGGCGGATTTGCCCTTGGTGAGCGATTTGATGATATTCTTGATGCCTGTGCTGGCACTTGATGCGTCAATGCCTGACAGACTCGCTGCCATCGCTGCAATTTGTTCGCCTGCGACACCTGCCGCCGCACCCACCGAACCTGAATATTGCACCACTTCTAGGATATATTTGGCGTTATTGGTAGAGTTGTTGCCCAGATAGTTGATTTGATCCGCCAGCCCCTGCACTTCGCTTTGAGACATCTTTAAAGTAGAGCGAAGTTCAGCGAGTGCTTGCCCCACATCAGATGCCGTCATGTCCCAAGCGATAGAAATTTTAGTCGCTGCTTCGGTGAATGCCAAAAGCTCTGTTTTGGCAATACCACCTTGAGCACCACCTGCCATGATGGCTGCCAAATCCCCAAAACTCTTACCCAGCCGATTTGACATCTGGGTGAGCTGTGCTTCAAACTGATGATATTCTTGGGTGACTTTGCCATCAACCTTTAAACCATCAACAACTTTGGCAACATCTGCCATAGATTTTTCGGCATCTATAGCGATTTTGACAGGTATTGCTAGGGCGGAACCACCAGTAATAAGTGCCTTTGATGTCCATCCTGCCACACCAGCTGCCTTATTGCTGATGCCTTTCATCTTGTCATAGTGATCTTGGGCTTTATTAAATTTCTCTAGCTGTGTTTGCTGTTTACTGATGGCAGTGGTGGTCGCCTCAATATCTTCTTTAAGTTTACGCTGAGCATCTGCCATGCTCATACCACTCAAACCAGCATTATTAAGCTCTTGACGCATTTTTTTTAGAGCTGGCGTATTTTTATCAACAGTACCTTGAAGTTTTTTAGCTTCTTTTTCGATGGTCTTAAGCTGATTGGTAAGCTCTGGATTTTTTCCGCCTGCTGCCAGCTGCTGTTTTAGGGCTTCGGCGGTTTTTTTGTAGCTTTCTAGCTTTTTTTGGGCGTCGCTGGTTTCTTGTTTTAGCTTTTCAAAACTACTGACTTTTAATTGCATTTTGCTCAAAGATGCCAAATGCTTTTGGGTGTCTTTGATGCCATCATTAAGTTTTTTGGCGGCATTATTCATCTTGTCCAAGGCATTGCTTAGCTGGTCATTGCCTTTGATATTGACATTTAAAAATAAAACACTCATAATAGCTTAACCTTCGCTAAGATAAATAAATATGCAGGACAACAGTATGATTTTAGTTGAGATATTTCTTGGTATTCTTCGTTTTACCATCGCTCTCATTGGGATGCTTGTTGTTGGCATTATCCTATTTCCAATCTTTTGGTATGGTCTGCTTGCACTCTTTGAGATGTAAATCATCAGACATTCCAAAAAGCCCCACCAATCGGCGGGGCTTTTTTTATATCGCTGGCTGATGGCGTTCTATCGCCAAAGCATTCCAATCCATCAGCTCATCGATGGTAAAATCAGCACAATCGGCAAGCGTCCAGCCGAACACCACTGCCAGATTGGCGACCACTTCTTCTACTCGTCTTGGGTAGCCGTGCTGTCCGCCGCCAAAAAACCAACCACTTCGCCCACCAGATAGGTAAAATCAGCAATTTCCATGCGTTCTAGTGCTGGCTGCGGAATGCTTGGTGTGGTTACTCGTGGAATGAGCCGAAGCAGCTCTTCGGTTTCCATGTTGAACAGCTTGGTTAGGCTGATGCCTTTTAGGTGGCTGACAAAGGGTTTATTTACCGTGATGTCGGTGATGGTATTATCGCCCAGCTTGACGCCGTGAGTTAGGGTGATTTGTTTGGTGTTGCTCATAGGGTTTGTTTCCTTGTGTGATAAAAAGTATGATAAAAAATTAAGCACCGATATTTTTACGATGTTCTGCCAGCATATCTTTGCCATTGACATTTTCAATCATATTTAGAATGTCAATTTCAATAACCACTTTGCCGTCAATGGTCAGCTTGTAATAGCTCCAGATGGTCTTGATGGTAACTTCGGTATCTTCGCCAGACTGGGCTGAACCTAAATCAATCTCCTCGTGGCGACCACGCACGACAATCTCAACGGCGGTGGTCTCGCCCGTATCGTCCTGCTGATAAGAGCCTGCAAAGCGTAAGCCCACCCCTGCGACCGTCTGTGTGCCAAACTGCTCAAGGACAAGTTTATCAATACCACCGAGTTTCCATTCCAGTTCACTGATGTCGTCTGATAAGCCCAAATCCACCTTCACAGCACCATTCATGCCGCCGCCACGCCAATCCTCAAACTTGCGTCCAAGTTTTGGCAAAGTAACCTCGCCTGTCTGACCAAGGTAGCTGTTACCTTCATTAAACAGATTCATCATCTTTAATTTTTTTGGTAGTGCCATATTAGCTCCTAAATAATGTCGTCAAATTTACCAATTTGCGTTTTAAGCGTTTACACGACCTGCAAAATCCGCCAAATAGCTGTCAGTGATACGCTGACGCAAGGTTAGGTTTTCTAGTGGTGGTACGGGTGTGTAGTCATAGTCAAGTCGCAGCTGACCTTCTTTTAAGGTCTCTTTGCTGTTAAGCTCTGGGTCATACCAGCACTGACCATCGATGATGTAGCCCTGAGCTTTTAGGTCACGGAATTTGGCATTGATGCCCTCAATGATGTCTCGAATCAGACTTGGGTGTAGTGGCTTATCCACCGCCCACAGGTGTGATTCTGCGATGGTATCTGCCAGCACTTGTGCGGTGCGAGTGTAGTTCTCAAAAGCAAACAGTGGGTCAGCAGTACAAGTACGAGACCCCCAAAAACGAAAGCCATCTCGTCCGATGAGTGTAGTAACTTCGTTTTCATTAAGATAACCTGCGTCTGTAGCTGATGATTGCAGCTGCCAAAATACATCTTTATCAATGCCTGTTACACCATTGACAGGCACATTCGAGATGGTCTTATACCAGCCCTGCTCTTGGTCAATCTTGGCTCGCAGCCCCAGAGCATACGCTACCGCAGGGGCGGACACATTGGCATTGGTCTTGGTGTCCCATGCCAAGAAGTTGGGCCAGATGACCATCACTTCACGACCACCAAGCGTGTCTCGGTAGGCTTTGGCTTCTTCTTTGGTGTTTGCTCCGTGTGCCGACACATAGGCAAAGGCTCTAAGTTGCTGAGCCAGTGCCACCAACGCAGTCGCCACCGCAGGTGTATCTAACCCCGGTGCCCCTAGAATGCGTGGCTTAACACCCAATTTGGCTTCTGCGATCAGCAGAGCTTTCATGCCCGTGTATATGCCATCATCAGTCGCACCGATGATAGATGTCGCCTGTTCTGATTCATCTGATTTGGTAGGAATACGCACCACCACCGTTACCGCATTGGTTTGCTCGGCGATTGCTTGAAGTGCTTTTGCCAGAGTACCTTCTTTGCCTGCCTTACTAATGGCGGCTTGGACACTAGTAATGAGTACAGGCTTGTTTTCGGGGAAAAATACCGCATCGGCATCTTGAGCGGTAGCAACAAGACCAATGACAGCGGTTGAGACAGTACGAATGGGTCTAGTGCCACCGCTAAGCTCCAGTACCTTGACACCATGATGATAGTCAGACATATAAACTCCTATTGAGTAAGACATAAAATCAAAAACACCCCTAGCATAACCGCCCACGCCCAAAAATCCTGCCACTTATGTTGTAAATCCCCCATCTACAACACGCCATACCCCACATCCACCCATCAGATGGGTAAGATAGAGCAAAATTTTTAATGAATTTGCCATGACTTACGACATCATCAGACGACTAGAAAATCTCATCCGTATCGGCACAGTAGCAAGTGTCGACCACACTACCGCCAGATGTGTGGTGGACTGTGTCGGTATCATAACTGCCCCACTGCCGTGGCTGACCACCAGAGCAGGCACAGACACCACCTGGGATGCTCCTACTGTCGGCGAGCAGGTGCTTGTCTTTGCCCCCAGTGGCGAGATGATGCAGGCGGTAGTACTGATGGGGGTATATCATGACGACAGACCAGCACCCAGCCAATCAGCCAGTGTTAAAACTAGGCACTTCGAAGATGGCTGTACCATCACCTATGACACACAGGCACACGCTTTATCAGCGATTTTGCCCGCAGGTGGCACGGCAACCATCAACGCAGATGGTGGCATCACCATCAATGCTAAGGATGGTGCGACGATTAACGCATCTGGTGGAGTAACTATCAATGGCGACACCAAAGTCAATGGCTCAATTGAAGCCACAGGCGATGTTGTGGCAGGCAGTATTAGCCTACAAAAACACAAGCACCGCGAGCAAGGTGATGGTGCGATGACATCAGGAGCAATGTGATGATCAGTAGAGATGATGGCACGCAGCTGGACTACATACAAAGTATCAGCCAATCCATCGCTGACATCTTGACCACACCTATTGGCAGTCGCGTCATGCGTCGTGAGTATGGCTCGCTACTGCCTGATTTGGCGGATAGACCGATTGATGATGTACTGATTTTACAAGCGTATTCAGCGATTTATAGTGCCTTATTGCGGTGGGAAGATCGCATCATCATCGAGAGTATCGAGATTGAGTATATTACGCATGGCGTGCTTGACATTCGGCTAGACAGCCATTTGGCAGATATCAGCATTGATACGACGCTTGATGTGAATGTATCTTTGATTGGATGACATAAAGAGGTAATTATGAGTATAGATTTTAGTAGGTTAGCACAACCTCAGATGATAGAAAGTCTTAACTATGAAGCGATTTTGGCAGACAGAAAGGCAGCTCTCATCGCACGCTTTAATATTGATGAGCAGGACGGCATCCGTGCCATCTTAGACAGAGAGTCAGAACCTTTGACCAAGTTCGTTGAAGAAAACGCCTATCGTGAACTGGTGTTACGAAGTCGCATCAACACCGCTGCTCGTGCGTGTCTACTCGCCTACGCCACAGGCTCCGACCTAGACCACATCGCTGCTAATTTCAATGTCAAGCGACTCATCGCCACTCCTGCCACCAAAGACACTCCAGCAGTCTATGAATCCGATGATGTGTTTCGGCTGCGTGTGCAGCGAGCCTTTGACCGTCTGAGTGTGGCAGGTCCTGAATCGGCGTACAAATATCATTGCTTATCTGCCGATGGTCGTGTCGCTAATGTCTCAGTGGTTAGTCCATCCCCTGCGGTAGTGAATATCACCATTTTACAAGGCGATAGTGAGACAGGCGAAGCATCGAGAGAGCTTTTGGACATCGTAACAAAAGCAGTCAATGCTGAGAGCGTCCGCCCTATTGCTGACCGTGTTACCGTACAGTCTGCTCGCATCACCAATTACCAAATCCGTGCCAAACTTTACATCGGCAAAGACCCAGAAGCCGCCACCCTGCTTGCCAATGCCACCCAACGCATCAGCGACTACACCAAAGACAATAATAGACTGGGTCGCTCGGTGCGTCTGTCGGCACTCTATGCTTGCCTACACATTGACGGCGTGTCTCGTGTTGAGCTTATCGAGCCACGCACGGACATCATCTTAGATGCATCACAAGCAGGCTACTGCACGAACATTAATATCACCATTGGGGGCGTGGAGTGATTATGAACAGCAACGAATATTACAACTGGCTACAAAGATTTGAAAAACGCACGACAAGCGATGACACCTTCACACCGCCAGCGGTCTATGATGTGGTCTTAGATTATGTCAATGAACACATTTTAAACTTGGACGGCTTGATAGTAGAACGCCCATTTTATCCTAATGGCGATTATCAAGCAGCAGCCAAAAATTATGACGAAAATACGGTAGTCATTGACAATCCACCTTTTAGTATTTTGTCAAAAATCATAGATTTTTATATTAAAAATAATATCAAATTCTTTTTGTTTGCCCCTGCTTTGACGGTGTTTAGCCCAATGCAAAACTGTGATTATACTGCCATTATTGCCCCCTCTAAAATCACTTATGATAATGGGGCAGCGGTAGATACTTGTTTTGTTACCAATTTGCTAGGCGATGTGCGAGTGATGACCGCCCCAGTATTATACAACGCACTAAACGCATTAGAGCAAGAAAAGCCAAAGTTGCCAAAATATCAATATCCGCCCAACGTGCTGATGGTAAATAATTTAAATAAATTATGTCAGGCAGGGATTGGGTTTAGCGTGTCGGCTAATGAGAGTGTATTTATTCGCCAGCTTGAAAGCCAAAAAGAACACAAAAAAACCTTGTTTGGCGGGGGATTGTTGATTGGCGATGATAAAGCCAAAGAATTACAAGTTAAAGAGCTGCAAGTTAAAAAAGATGTGATGATTTGGCAACTATCAGACCGAGAGCGAGAGATTGTTCAGAATCTAGGAGATATAGAGTGAGCCAACTATTACCGCCAAACAGCACTCAATTTGAACGCATCATCACCGATGTGTCGGCAGACAACACACGGCTAGATGTCAATATCAGCAGTCTATCACGCATCAATGATACTCCTGATGATTTTTTGAGCTTTTTGGCGTGGCAGTATTCGGTGGATAGCTGGGATAACAACTGGCAACCATCTTTAAAAAGAGAGCTGATAAAAAGGTCATTTTATCGACATGAAATTAAGGGAACGATTGCTGCCATTAGGCAGATTTTGACTGATTTTGGCTATGAAGCCAAATTCATCGAGTGGTGGCAAAGCGAAGATGAGATGTCTGCTGGGTCTTTCAAACTGGAGCTATCTACCGCGGGCAATGAACTAAGTTACGCCATCTATCTTGAGCTTAACAGACTCATTAATGATGCTAAGCCTGTCAGTCGCCACCTGACCAACATGACCATTACACTCACCCCACGCTCAGATATTCATACCGCTGCTGCCTTACAGACAGGCGATGAAATCATCATCTACCCAAAAAAGGATAACGCATGAGTAACTATACCACGATCATCACCAATCACGGCAAAGCCCAAATCACTGCCGCCATCGCGAGCAACACCAGACTAAACATCACCCATCTGGCAGTCGGCGACGGTAATGGTTCTACACCAACTCCGAGTGCCAATCAAAGTCGACTGGTTGCAGAAAAGCACCGCCTGCCCGTCAATAGCGTCGAACGCCATCGCACTAATGACAACTGGATTGAGGTTGGTGTTGTCATCCCATCATCTTCTGGCGGCTATACTATGCGTGAAATTGGGCTATATGCTGGCAGCACACTTATCGCCGTTGGGTCATTTCCTGCAACCTACAAGCCCACCCAAGATGAGGGCGGTGCCCGTGAGATGTCAATTCGCATTATCCTAGCGGTCGAGAATGCATCTGTGGTCAATGTCGCCATGGACAGCTCCCTTGTCTATGTTACAAAAAAATGGGTGGATGATAACTTTGTGGGTTATGCTGAGGTGGTTGATAATCTCACCAGTACTGATGTCGATAAGCCTTTGTCCGCTAATATGGGCAAAAAACTCGGCGATGATAAAGCGGATAAATCCGTGGAAATTATTGCAGGCAATGGCTTAACAGGTGGTGGCAGTTTATCTAGTGATGCCAATATTGCTCTTGGTACACCCAGTAAGATTACTGCTGCCAGCACTAATACTGTATCAGCAAACACGCACAGTCATGAGATTGACAAAGCATCTGGTTCTGTGGCAGGTATTGTTCAACTATCCCATAAAACCAATGGTACAGACAAAACACTTGCGGTATCAGAATACGCATTAGGTCAGGCAGTTAATGCACTACAAGCTCAAGCAGAGAGCAGAGTGGTTACATGGGATAATTTATCCAATAAACCTTCTCAATTTGCTCCAACCAGTCATAAACACAGAATGGATGAAATATTAGGGCTTGTTAATGCCCTAAACAAGAAATTAGATGTCGGCAGAAGTGCTCCCTCTGCTTATAAGCTGGCCAGGGCTGTAAGAATCAATGGTATTGAGTTTGACGGCACGCAAAACATCACAATTACTGACAATACTAAAGCCCCATTAAGCCACCGCCACACTTGGAACGAGATTGATGGTAAGCCAGCCGTCATTACAAATCCCACTCAGATTACCAGGGGTGATTTGGATAACTACAAAGAAATCGGGTTTTATTATTGCGAAGCCGATGCGTATGCACGAGACATTGCAAATACTCCGAGCAATCGTGCCTTTGCCCTTGAAGTTGTAAGAGCAGCTGGCGTTGTACAAATTTTTCGTGAATATGAGACAGCCATTGTCTATATGCGTGCTTTTTATAGGAGATGGTCGCCTTGGAAACGCCTAGCCACCACCGAAGACAACGCTCCAACCACCCGCACCCTTGCCATTACAGGCGATGGCACAGGGCAAGCCAATTTTGATGGGTCAGCCAATGCCAATATCGCCCTAACCCTTGCAAACTCTGGCGTAACCGCAGGCTCTTATAACTCGGT